>JANOXW010000604.1:0-1741 GCA_031418635.1 Acidobacteriota bacterium | reverse complement strand
CGACTTCGGCGTTTTCACGTTTATTGATTTGCGCGACCGTTACGGTTTGACGCAGATCGTCGTCAGCGAAGAAACTGCGAAAGACGCGCACGCCAAAGCGAAAAATGTGCGCGGCGAATTTGTCTTGGCGGTCAAAGGCGAAGTTTTTTCGCGCGACGAAGGAACGCGCAATGCAAAACTTGCGACGGGCGACATTGAAGTTCACGTTAGCGAAATTTTAATTTTGAATGACGCAAAAACTTTGCCGTTTGAACTCGAAAAAGCCGGTTCGCAGAATTTGGCATCGGAAGATTTGCGCTTGAAATATCGTTATATTGATCTGCGCCGTCCGTCTTTGCAGAAGAATCTGATGATGCGTGCCAAAGCATTGCGAAAAATCCGCGATTTTATGGATTCAAAGGATTTTCTTGAAATCGAAACGCCGATTCTGCTTAAATCAACGCCCGAAGGCGCGAGAGATTTTGTCGTGCCGTCGCGCATTCACACCGGAAAATTTTTCGCGCTTCCGCAATCGCCGCAAATTTTAAAGCAGATCACGATGATTGCCGGACTTGATAAATATTATCAAATCGCGCGCTGTTTCCGCGACGAAGATTTACGCGCCGACCGTCAACCGGAATTTACGCAACTCGACATCGAGATGAGTTTTGCCAACGAAGAAATGGTTTTTCGCACGATGGAAGGCGTAATGAAGGAAGTTTTTTCTTTGGTTGAAACCGATTTCCCCGAAAAGTTTCCGCGAATGACGCACAGTGAAGCGATGCGCCGATTCGGTGTTGATAAACCCGATCTGCGTTTCGGAATGGAACTCGTTGATCTGTCTGAAAATTTGCGCGACACGGATTTTGCGCCGTTCGCGTCCGTTCTCGAAAACAAAGGCGAAATCAAAGCGATTGTCGTCAAAGGCAAAGCCGATTATTCGCGCAAAAACCTTGATGAATTACAAGAATTCGTCAAACGCTACGGCGCAGGCGCATTGGCTTGGATAAAAGTCGGCGACGAAACAACTTCTTCGCTTTTGAAAGTTTTAGGCGAAGAAAAAATAGCGCAACTCGCCGAAACTGCTGAAGCAGAAAGCAGCGATATTGTGTTGATCGTCGCGGGCAAAAAATCGGTTGTTGCGGCTTCGCTTGGCGCACTTCGTAAAGAAGTTGCGAAACGCGAAAATCTGATTCCGAAAGGCGTTTACAAACCGCTTTGGGTCACGGAATTTCCTATGTTTGAATACAACGAAGACACGGAAAATTATGATCCGATGCATCATCCGTTCACGTCGCTTTTGGACGAAGACGTTCCGCTATTCAAACGCGCTATCGAACACGGCGAAAAAGATTTGCTTGGCGAAATCCGCGCCCGTGCTTACGATATTGTCATCAACGGTTACGAAATCGGCAGCGGTTCGATCCGCGTTCATCAGAGCGAAATTCAAAGTCTGATCTTCAAGGCGCAAGGTTTAACACGCGAAAAAGCGCAAGAAAGGTTTGGATTTTTCCTCGACGCGCTTGAATACGGCACGCCCCCACACGGCGGTTTTGCTGCCGGAATCGAGCGTTTGACGATGTTATTACAAGAAACCGATAACATCCGCGATGTCGTTGCTTTCCCGAAAACAGCTTCGGCGCAAGATTTGATGATGGATTCGCCCGGCGATGTGGACGCTTCGCAATTGAAAGAACTCGGGATTAAAATTGTCGAATAAATTATAAAAAATGATGGTTTTTTTCTGCGGTTAGAATTTTTC
>JANOXW010000603.1:0-2442 GCA_031418635.1 Acidobacteriota bacterium | reverse complement strand
GCGCGACGGAAAAACGGTTTGCTCGCGTCAACGATTTCAAAATCGAAGGCACATTGCTTAAATTGTCATTAAAGCACGTGTGTCCAAATTGAAGCGCGATGTCGCCGATTGTGCCGTCAAGCGCGTAATCTTGCGCGGTTTTGTCAGCCGAAGCGGATGCACCCAAAGATTTGAAAAGCGGTTCGACAAATTCGTGTCGAAACGAAAAATTCAGATTGACGCTTTTTGTTTTGGTCAATTTCACATCCTTTAAAACCTGATAACTCGCGTCCAAATAATGAGCTGTGCGCGAAACCGCCGCAATCGGCACGGCGTTTCCGTCTGGGTCAAGCGATGTGTCCGCCGGATTTTGAAAACGGCTTAACGTAAAGCCGAATTCGAGTTTGAAACGCTCGGTTTTGTCTTGCGTAACAAGGCGCAAACTGCCGCCGCGACTTTGTTCGGCATCGTTGATACGTCCTTCGGAAACATTATTCAAAGGTTGAATATAACCGTTAAAACCCGAAATTTCTACTCGCAAGGCATTTTGTCTTTTCGGAAAAATTTCGATGCCAAGCGTTACGCCTTGAACTTGATGGTCAAAATTTCTCAAGCCGAAAAAGTTGCCAAAACCGACAATACTCGTGCCATTTAAAACTCCGCCTGTAATGTCAAAACGGCTGTTAATCGGAATGTTGACGGAAAGTCCGCGAGCCGAAAAACTGCTGACGAGATGACGACTGTTGCCGAAAGATGTGTGTCCGTAAGAAAATTTTGCTTTGCCGACTTGGAAGTTTAAAAGATAGCTGGAAAGGTCAACATTCGGGGCTTTGTCGCCCAATTCGCCGAAGCGCAACGCCTCTTGTTTGAAACTCGAACCCGCAAAATCGAAGTTTGAATCGGAACTAATTCCGCCGAACTTATATTCGTTTTTTATCGAACCTTGCAACGTAAAATCGGTTGAGGTAGCGCGTTCCGCCGGACGATTTTCAAGCGGAAAGTTTGATTGAAACGGTTGCGATTTCAGACTCAAAGTTAGCGTTGGAATAAAATTAAAACTCGATTTCTTTTCCGTCGTTTCGGTCGTTTGTGGTCGTTCTTCCGGTTTTGTTTCAGATTTTCCTTCTTCGGTTTTCGCTTCTTCGGGCTTTGTCGTTTCAGCTTTTGTTTCGTCTGTTTTTACCGATTCAGCATTCTTATTTGTTTGAGATTTTGATTCTTCCGCATTTGTTTTAGCCGTTTCATCTGGTTTGTTTTCTTCGGTTTTTGGCATTTCGTTATTTGCCGAAGTTTCTTGACTTTGGACTTCAGACTTTGGATTTTGGACTAACAAAGTAAGGCGTGAAATCTCTTTCCACGCGCCGACAGCGTTGACGACATAAACCGTTAGATTTGAATTTCCAATTGGCAACGGCACAACCTTCGCGTTATAAATAAATTTATTTTCCGTATTGCTGAAAAGACTCGTTAGATCTGTTTGTTCAATCGTTACGGCAATTTTTTCCGTCGTTTGCAATTTACGGTTGAGCGTAACTTCGATTGCTGTTTCTGGCGCGATTGCTTCGTCGGCTTTAAAATTCGCTGTTGCCGATAGATTTTGCTCAGACGTTTGCGCGGATGATTTTTCCTGCCAAACGAAAATCGTTATCAGCAGTAAAATCAGCAAACATAATAGTTTTTTTGTTGCGTTTTTCATAGCTTTTTCACCAACTGCATCCGCGAAGTTAGCCTAAGAATTTATCGAAACGCCACCAAGTAATGAACTGAAACAAATAAGCAATGCGCCGTCAGCCGTTACTTTATGGTGTAATTCGCCTGTTTCGACACGGCGGAAAATCGTTACACTATCCGTTTTTTCCAAAATTGCGGCGGTTAATTGCGTAATCATCGGAACATCGCTTTCGCAACCGTCGCACCACGCCGCGCTATTTTGCCAATGCTCGCCGCACACAAAAACGCGGGCAATCTCACACGCGGTTTCTATTCTTCCTCTCTGTGTCATATTCGATTTGGGATTTGGGATTGTGGATTGCGGATTGGTTTGGGGTAAATCCCAAATCCCAAATCCACAATCCACAATTGTTTTTACTGACTTGTTTTCAGCGTGTATTGGAATTTTTTGACTGCACTACCAAAACTAGCTACTTCAACTCGGACAACTTCACCTTCGATACCTGAAACGTCAACTGATTTAGCTCCCGTGCTTTGGTCTTCGGGAAAATTGATTGTTCCGACTCGGTGTAATTTGCCTTCTTTATCAATCGCACAGATTTTGACGATTGCGCCGTTACCGCCGTCGATTTTGTTGACCGTTACGGTCATCGTGTTTTTGGGCGATGGTGCGCCGGCTTGGAAAGTGCGGTTTGTTCCCGCGAGTAAGTTTCCGTTTTGGGCTTCGCCGACAAATAAAATGCGGTCGCCGGGTCCGAAACGATTGTCTTTGGCAAATTCTTTGAGTTTCGG
>JANOXW010000602.1:0-5126 GCA_031418635.1 Acidobacteriota bacterium | reverse complement strand
TCCATCGGACAATGCACGCCTTTCGGGATAAAAACGAACGAACCGTCCGAAAAAACTGCCGAGTTCAAAGCCGCGTAATAATTGTCCGAAACAGGCACGACTGAGCCGAGATATTTTTGAATTAATTCGGGATAATCGGCGACGGCTTCGGTAAATGAACAGAAAATCACTCCCGCTTCGAGCAGTTTTTTCTTATATGTTGTCGCTACCGAAACCGAATCAAAAACTGCGTCAACCGCGACATTCGCCAGCATTTTTTGTTCGGTAATCGGAATGCCGAGTTTCTCGAAAGTTTTCAGCAATTCAGGGTCAACTTCGTCTAAACTCGCTTTTGTCGCTTTTTGTTTCGGCGCGGAATAATAGCTGATGTTTTGAAAATCAATATTCGGATAGTTGAAATTTGCCCAATTATCGGGTTTCGTCATTTCCAGCCAACGGCGATAAGCCTTCAAACGAAAATCCAACAACCATTCGGGTTCGTTTTTCTTAGATGAAATAAGGCGCACGGTGTCTTCCGATAAACCTTTGGCAATTGTTTCCGTTTCGATGTCGGTCGTAAAACCGTATTTATATTCTCTGTTTGCTAATAATTCTTGTGTTGCTGTTGACATAGTTTTATTTAAAATTTCAGATTAGTTGATGTTTTGCGGTTCGATGGTGCGATGTATGCCTTGGATGCGGTGAAATCTTTCATCAACCTTGGCTTCCGTGCCGACGAGTTGCGCGAGTGTGATTTGCGAAAGTGCGTTTTCGACAATCTCGTGCAAACCAACAATCACCGGGCGAATTCCGCAATCGCCTTGGTGAACGCACGAATCTAAAACGCCCGTATAGCTTTCGCAATGGTTGTCAATTTCGTCTTCATCCAAAACTTTGATGACTTCGCTTAGATAAATTTCACCCGATGGACGCGCCAAACTGTAACCGCCTTTTGTTCCACGAATTGCCGAAACAAAACCGGCTTTGTTCAAAAGCCACATCAATTTTCCCGCGTTTGCCGCCGAAATTCCTTCGCGCGTCGCAATTTGCGGCAATGTTAACGATTCGTCTTGTTTTAAGCCGGCAAGTTGCACCAAACATCGTAAACCGTATTCTTCTTGTGCCGATATTTTCATCGTCTTTTCCCGTTTGAAAATTTGTTAATTAACTTCAAAGTAGAGAATAGCAATTCTTTACTTTTTCATCAAGATTAGACAGCCTTGATGTTATTTTATTTTCTCCAATCAATTTGACAAAGACAAACACACTCTTTTTTAACTGAAAAGTGCGTAATATCTGACACTTAACAAAAAACTTACATATCTTTACATTTCATCGGCTAAAATCTATTTAACAACGTCTAAGTAGTTGAGAAATCTTTATTCTTAAAAAAAAACTAGTCTTTAATGTAAAAATAGCTTGTGTTTTGGGTGCAATCTTTTATATTCTAAATGGACAACAAGAATTAACGGCGTTTTTCCGCTTGCCGTTAAAATTGATTCCAAACAAAAGATCAAAAATTTTAGAAGAACCGTTCAGGAGGCAGAGGGTATGTTAAGCAAAAAGCCGTGCTTTTTATGGCAGATTTTATGTGTCAGTTTTGTAGTGTTGCTGTTAGTGTTCCCAACTTTAGCCCAAGTTGACCCAGATCCCGATTCACCAACCCCGATTTTGTTGAGTGAATCGAATTCAACCCGCGCTTTGGCAACTACAACAGCTAATTTTTCGCGCCTAAATTTATCAAAAATAAAAAGCCGGGCATTTTATCCAGATTCAAAAATTATTCTTTTTGTTACAAATGTGGATTTACTGCAAGACGAAGGCGCGAATGCTTTTCGAGTCTATGTCGAAGATGCCAAAGGCAGAACATATCGTTTTCCTGTTTTGGAGATTAATCCGATTCAATATCACGAAGATATTTATGCACTAAGGGTTCGATTGAGCGACGAACTCGGTTTTTGGGAAAACGCCAAGTTCGACGCGGATGTTTTGATTGGCGTAACCTGGCGCGGTTTGACCAGCAATCGGGTGCGCTTGGGCATTGGCGGAAGTGGCGGCAATATAAAAGACGACGCGGGAGCAATTCCCACGCCGATCACAAATGTGCCAACCAACTTATCCAAAGATACGAGAGCATTTAAGGACAAGGCAGACCCTAATTTTGTCGGTTACAGATATTCGGGAGATCGCATCCGTTTTCTTGAACAAGCAGCATTTGGTCCCACGCCCGAACTTGATCAAAGAATCCGCCGCATCGGATTAAGAACTTGGTTAGCGGAACAATTTGAGGCTCCATATCCGACTAATCCATACCCGAATCTTGCCCTTATGCCAACTACCGTTCCGACAGATTGCGATGCGACCTGCCGGCGTGATTTTTATTCGCAGTATCTGTTACAAAATTGGTTTTTCAGAGAAGCATTTTATGGTGAAGCGCAATTAAAACATCGGGTTGCGTGGTCTTTAGGACAGATTTGGGTTATTTCCGGTTTTGACACGCAACAAGCGAGTTGGATGGTAACTTATCATCAAAAATTATCGGATAACGCTTTTGGCAATTATCGTAATCTGATGACTGATTTGACACTCAATCCGGGAATGGGCAACTATCTCGATATGGTTCGTAGCACGCGAAACAATCCGAATGAAAATTTTGCCCGCGAGGTTCTTCAGTTGTTTTCGATTGGTTTGTTTATGCTCAATCAGGACGGCACACTGCAACGTGACGGCAACGGCAACCCGATTCCGACTTACGACCAAAGCACGGTTAATAATTTTACTAAAGTTTTTACGGGTTGGAATTTTTGCAATAGTGGTTGTCCTAATTCGACGCTCGGCGCACCTAATTATAAAGACCCGATGATTTTGAATCAGAACAATCACGACATTACTGCCAAAACTTTACTGAGTTATCCGGGCGCAGTTAATGTTAATCTGCCGGCAAATCAAAACGGCACAACCGACTTAAATCAGGCTTTGGACAACATCTTTAATCATCCGAATGTTGCGCCTTTTGTCAGTCGCATATTGATTCAACATCTTGTAACAAGCGACCCGACACCGGCGTTTGTCGGACGAGTGGCGGCGATTTTCAACAACAACGGTTCAAACGTGCGTGGCGATTTGAAAGCGGTTGTGCGGGCGATTTTGCTCGACCCCGAAGCCCGCGGTAATCTAAAAACCGATCCGAATTACGGTAAATTGCGTGAGCCGGTTCAATTAGCAACCAATGTTTATCGGCAAATTGGAGTCCAATCGGCTGCCGGTGGTTCGCCAAGCGATGGTTATGTTAATCAAATCATCTCGCCGATGGGACAAAGCACATTTTTTTCACCGACGGTTTTCAATTATTATTCGCCTGATTACACAATTCCGGGAACGGCTTTGAATGGTCCTGAATTCAATATCTTGACTACCGGAACAGCTATCGCCAGAGCTAATTTCATCAATACGATAGTTTTTAGTCGTGTCAACGTCAGTTCGCTTGCGCCTTCCGGCACATCAATCAATCTTGCGGAAATGCAAGCAGTAGCGGCGGCGGACACGAGTAGTAATCAATTACTCGACGCGCTCAATACGCGAATGATGCACGGCGCAATGTCGGCTAGTATGAGAAATACGATTTTGACGGCGGTGCAGACAGTTCCAAGCACGAACACATTGCTTCGCGTTCAAACAGCAATTTATTTAATAGCGACTTCGTCGCAATATCAGGTGCAGAGGTAATTCAATTTTGGATTTTGGATTTTATCTACCATCTGAAATCAAAAGGAGACGAATATGAAAACATCGAGAAGAGAATTTTTACAGAAATCGGGATGCGCCTTAGGTATGGTATCGTTGGCGACGCAGGTTGAGCATTTCGGTTTGATGAGTGCGTTGGCGCAAAATGTCGAGAAAAATGAGGACGCTCTTAATGTGCCGAATGATTATCGCGCCTTGGTTTGTATTTTTATGCAAGGTGGCAACGACGGCAACAACACCGTCATTCCGAATCATAACGACGCGAATGTGAGTAATTATGGCGTTTATAGTGCTGCCCGCAACACGCAAGGTTTGGCACTCGCGCAAAACACGCTGTTGCCGATAAGTGTTCCGCGCATAAATAATTTGACGTATGGTTTAAATCCTAATCTTGGCGTGGTAACAGGCGGAATAAACAACGGTATTCACGAACTTTGGGCAAGCGGGAAAATGGCGATTGCCACTAATGTCGGAACGCTTGTCCGACCTCTGACCAAGTCGCAGTATCAAAACGGCACAGTTCCAAGACCGTTTCAACTCTTTTCGCATTCCGACCAAGTTTCACAGTATCAGGCGGGACGTTCCGACGCTTCTTCGTTCACGGGTTGGGGCGGCAGAATGTCCGACCGTCGAACTTTTTTAGACAATCCAAATGGCTTGATTCCGATGATTACTTCTATCAACGGAGCGCAACTTTTTACCGCCGGACAAACTACTCTGCCGCTTGCCATTGCCAATGCCGGAACTTCTTTAAGTCAAGTATTAAATCCGCAAGGCTTTAATACGACGGCTGAATCACAAGCGCGGCTTGCCGCGTTTAATCAATTAAGAACGCAAGATTTGGCGGCAAATTATGTGGCGGCGGCAAGCAATACTACCAACCAAGCCATCCAAGCAAATCAGGCGTTCAGCACGTTTCAGGAAACAACCGTTACTTTTCCGACCACAAGCATCGGCAACCAATTGCGACAAGTTGCTCGTTTGATAAAAACGCGGACAAATTTAAATGTCAATCGGCAGATTTTCTATTGCCAAATCGGAAGTTTCGATACGCACAACACGCAAATAAATGGTCAAGGCACTTTGCTTTCGCAATTTAGCCAAGCGGTGCGGGCGTTTTATGACGAGATGTTGATGCAAGGTGTTTCAAACAACGTAACAACCTTTACTTTGTCCGATTTTTCACGCACCTTTAATCCGGCAAGTTCCGGTGCAACCGTCGGTAGCGATCATGCTTGGGGAAATCATCTGTTCGTCATCGGCGGCGCGGTCAACGGCGGAAATTTCTACGGAAGTCTGCGACCGGACGGCACCGGAAATTACTATCCGACGCTTGCCTTTAACGGACCGGACGATTCCGACAGCGGCACAAACGCCCGCGGACGCTGGATTCCGACGACTTC
>JANOXW010000601.1:0-8245 GCA_031418635.1 Acidobacteriota bacterium | reverse complement strand
CAGTCCGCGCCCCATTCTTCCGCTAATGCGACAATAATTTGTTTCGGGTCACCTTCTTCAATTAATTCGGTTACGGCAAGTTCGGCGCGTTCCAGTATTTTCCTGATGTTTTCGATATATCCGCCCAACCATTTGGAGTTTCTTTCGGACTCGTCGCACGCAACGACCAGCCGAACTTCACTGCCCATAATCCACATTCGCCGCGCCACTTCTTCGACTGCCGCCAATGCTCCGGTCGAACCGTCCAAACCGATTAAAAGACGACTCGGCGAACCGTTTTTCCAACCTTGTCCGCGCACAATGCGAACCGAACACGCGGCTTCATTAGCGATTTTTTGCGAAACCGAACCGAGCGTGAACCGTTTGCTATCCGTATTGTGTCCGTGCGAGCCGACGACAATTAAATCAGCGTTCCATTCTTTCGCCAGACGGATAATTTCACGCGCCGGTGAACCTTTGAGCGATTCGGTTTCCGTTTTCCATTCGGGAAAGTGTGCGCCGAGTCGCTGCGAAGCCCGCTCAAGACTTTCCCGATTTTTCCCATCAGATTCGGCTTGCGGTTCTTCCATAATCCGCATCGGTTTGGCGGCAACCGAATTTGTTGAAACGGAAACCTCTTCAATCAATTCATAATCTATCGGCGCGGACAGCCATCGCTCCGCAACGTGGACGATTAACGCATCGGCTTCACGCGGCAATCCGGCACGCGGCAAATCGTCAAGCGCATCGTCGGCACAAGTCGAGCCGTCGCAAGCAATCAGAATTTTCATTCGCTCATTCATATAAATACCTCTGCATAATGTTAATTTTGACTCCGCTCCGCAATTTTTGCGTTTCAATTTTATTCAAATTTTTAATCATCGCTTTCAATTCAATGCGGCATAATTCGCATCGCTCCGTGATGAAGAAAATGTTTTTTAATTTTTTCGACAATCTGCGGATCAGTCATTTTGTCGGCAATTTCAACCGTTACAACGCGGCTACTGGGATGATCTTTTGCCAGATGTTTTTCCAACTCGCCCTTCGCTTCGCCGGGACCGAAAATAAAAACAGATTCGGCATCGTGGATGTAATCAATTACTTGTCCGTAATAAATATTCAGGTGCTGCGTCAACACGCGAAGTTTACTATCATCGGCTTGATTTCCGCTTTGACCGTGGTTTTCAATATCCGAATGAATTATCTTCGTTTCATCATCTTCACCCTCGACTGAAACTATAACCGCTTTATCATGATCTATCCATAAACCTACATTTTTGCTCATAAATTATTCCTCTTGTCTCTAATTTTAGACAGCGTTTTTTTGCTGTCGGGCATTTTCATCATTTCAAACTGCGAAACGATAACAGCGTAAAAAATTAAAATTTATTTTTCATAATTTTGCCTTCCTGTGACTTTTCAATTGCAACAAACGTGCCTGAATGAAAACGGCTTAATCAAAGCATTTTGGCTAGGAAAGTGAAATCTAACCGTGAAAAATCTCGCGCTTTCCCGCGAAACTTTTCACGGTCGGGCGCAAGATTGTGTCGTTTTTGGAGGGAATTATTTTCCGATTAAAAGGTTAGCGACTGTGTTCAAAAGTTTTTCCGCTGTAAAGGGTTTGGTCAGAAAGGCGTTGGCGTTGATTTCCGTTTTGCGTTCGGTCGTTAAACCGCTCGCGGAAATAATTTTCGGTGGCGGATTGAGTTGCTGCAAAGCGTGAATTAAGGTTGCGCCATCCATTACTGGCATTGCCATATCGGTTAACACTAATTGAATTTTTTCGGGGTTTTGTTTGTAAATCGCCAGTGCCTCCGCGCCGTTTGTTGCCGTCAAAGTTTGATAGCCGTATTTCTCAAGCGTCGCGCTCGTTACCTCACGAATGTTTTTTTCGTCGTCGACGATTAAAATGAGTTCGCCGCTGCCGATTGGTAAAGAGGTATTTTGCGTGGCGGCTTCGGTTTGAGAGTCCTCATTTTCGGTCGCCGGCAGATACACCGAAAATCTGGTTCCGTGATTCGGTTCGCTGTAAGTGTTGATGAATCCGCCGTGGCTTTTGACAATCGAAAGCGCGGTCGAGAGACCTAAACCCGTACCTTTGCCGACTTCTTTGGTCGTAAAAAACGGGTCGAAAATACGGTTGACGATTTTGGGCGACATTCCCGTTCCGGTATCTTTTACTTCAAACAAAATGTACTTGCCCGA
Organism: Acidobacteriota bacterium; assembly: GCA_031418635.1. Taxonomy (GTDB): domain Bacteria; phylum Acidobacteriota; class Blastocatellia; order Pyrinomonadales; family Pyrinomonadaceae. The sequence continues at coordinate 6,061 of JANOXW010000601.1, read as the reverse complement.
GTGCGCTTCGATATTTATCCGCGCGCAAGTTTCGTCGAGCGTCACATTCTGCGCCGTAATTGTCAGCATACCGCCGTCCGGCATCGCGTCGCGGGCGTTGACCGAGAGATTCATTAAAACCTGGTGAATCTGCGTCGGGTCGCCGGAAATCGTTTCCAGTTCCGGCGCGACGTTGAATTTAACCGCAATGGTTTTCGGCAGAGTTTCGCCCAGAACTTTGATTAAATCCCGGACGAGATGGCGCAGTTGGACGTTAATTCTTTCTCCTTCCGCGCCGCGCGCGAACGTCAAAACCTGTTTGATTAAACTCGCGCCTCGCTCGGTATTTTCCCTGATAATAGAAAGCCACGGCTCGCCGCTTTGATCAATCAATTCGTCGCTTTGCAGCATCTCGACCGACATCAGAATCGGCGATAAGACATTGTTCAAATCGTGAGCGATGCCGCCGGCGAGCGTTCCGATTGATTCCATTCGTTGTGCGCGGTAAAGCTGCTCTTCGGCTTGTTTGAGATTTGTGATGTCCGTGTTGATCACGAGAAAATAATCCGGCTGTCCAATTTCGTTTCTAACCAGCGTCCAGCGGCTGACGACGATTATTTTCCGTTTGTCTTTGGTGTAATGAGCAGTTTCCTTGAGCCATTCGTCTTTTTGTTTAAGAACTTCCGAGGCTTTTTCAATTACCGTATTGTCGCCTTCACCGATTGCCGCGCCTATTTCCTTGCCCAAAACTTCCGCCGCTTCCCAACCGTAGACGCGCTCCGCGCCTTTGTTCCAAAAAATAATCCGGTGATTCAAATCGCACACCAAAATGGCATCCTGCGCCTTGTCGAGAAGGGATGCCTGTTGAAGAATACGCTCGTCGGAGAATTTTCGGGCGGTGATGTCGCGGCTCGTTTCTAGCACGATAAATTCGCCTTCGCCGGCGTAGGAGACGACCTGACGGCTTTCGACGTAAATCTGTTTGCCGTCTTTGGTCGTCTGCCGCAATTCGCCTTCCCAGCGATTTTCGCGTTTTAGCGCGGCGACGTAATCATCGAACGAAACCGGATAAACGGTTTTCAGCCGCTCGTAAATTTCCTCGCCAATTACTTCCGTCTGCGTGTAGCCGTAGAGACGTTCGGCGTTTTTGTTCCAACTAACGATCCCGTCTCCGAGTCGCCAGGTAAAAATCGCGTCGTGCGTTTGTTCGAGTAAATCTTTTTGTTCGAGCAGACGGCTTTCGCTTTCGGCTAAAGCTGCCTCGGCAAGTTTGCATTCCGTAATGATGTGGCGGATGGCGACGTATTGATTCGGCTTTTTTTGTTCGTCCAGAAAAGGCACAATCGTCGTCGCCACCCAGTAAAGCGTGCCGTCTCGAGCGCGGTTGCAAATCTCGCCGCGCCAGACTTCGCCCTTGGAAATCGTCGCCCACATCTTTTGGAAAAACTCCGGCGGATGAAAGCCCGAATTGATCAAACGGTGATTTTGCCCGATGAGTTCGGTGCGCGAGTATTGCGAGATTTCGCAGAATTTATCGTTAACGTAAGTAATCGTCCCGTGCCGGTCGGTCATCGCCAGAATGGTTGATTCGTCGAGCGCAAATTTTATATCGCTCAATTCCTTGAGCAGTCTGTCGAAATCGTTTGCGCCGAATTCAAATAGCGGTTCGGTTTGAAAAGGTCGGACGAGTTGGGACTTTTTATCCATATTGCTCTGAGTTTGGCTGCTGCCGTTGGTTTTCTCTGATTTCATCTTAATTGGTTATTAAGATACTAGAGTTTGCTTTTTATATTGGTGTGTTGTCGCACATAGGTTCTTGAAAAGGTCTGCCCGAACTATTTCAAAACTATTCGGTTTCTGCCTTTGAGACTTCGCCGCTTTTCGATTTATTAAGCCGGTAACGAAGCTGGTCGCGCGAAATATGCAGGAGTTTGGCGGCGCGGGTTAAATTGCCGCCGGTGCGTTCAAACGCTTGGCGGGCGAGATCGAGTTCGACTTCTTCGAGCGGAATTCCTTCCGTCGGAAGCGTAAACAGCGAATTGCCGCTTGAAATATTCGCGGCGGATTTACCGCCGGTTAAATCGAACGGCAGATGTTCGGTCGTCACAAACTCGCCGTCTTCGAGAATCGAAGCGCGTTCGATGACGTTTTTCAGCTCGCGGACGTTTCCCGTCCATTCGTAGCGGCGAAAGATTTCCGCCGCCTTTGGCGCGAGACCGCGCAGTTTTTTGTTCCCGCGCCGTTTCGCATTAGTTTTTTCGATGTAGTATTCGGCGAGCAAAAGCGCATCGTCGCCTCGCGCCCGCAGCGGCGGAATATCAATTTGGATGACCGACAGGCGATAATACAAATCGAGCCGAAAATTTCCGTCCGCGCTTTCCTTTTTCAAATCGCGGTTCGAAGCGGCAATCACGCGCGCGTCAAGCGGAATTTCCTTCAAACCGCCGACGCGCCGAAACGCGCCTTCTTCGAGAACGCGCAGCAGTTTGGCTTGCAGAGCCGTTTCCATTTCGCCGATTTCATCGAGAAAAAGCGTGCCGCCCTCTGCCTGTTCAAAAAGTCCTTCCTTGCGGGCTTTGGCATCGGTGAACGCGCCTTTTTCGTGTCCGAAAAGTTCCGATTCGAGTAAGTTTGCCGGCAGTGCGGCGCAGTTTATCGCCAGATAAGGCGCGTCGCTCCGTTCGGAAGCGAAATGAATCGCCCGGGCGAATAAATCTTTGCCCGTGCCGGTTTCGCCCTGCAAAAGCACGGCGTTGATGTCGCTTGCCGCGACTTTGCGGGCGAGTTCGACAGCTTTTTTGATGGCGGCTGATTCGCCGATAATTCCTTCAAAACTAAATTTCCCGCTTTGCTCGCGGCGCACTTGTTTGAGATGTCGGCGCAGTTTGCGCGTTTCCGCGCCGTTTCGCAAAGTAACGCGCAATTCTTCCAATCGAATCGGTTTGCCGATAAAATCGTGCGCTCCGCCGCGCAACGCGATAATCGTGCTTTTTACGTCAACATTTCCGGTAATCATCACGACGATGGTTTCGGGCTGTTGTTGTTTAATCTCGGTCAAAAAATCGAGTCCCGAACCGTCCGGCAAATCAATGTCGAGTAAGACAATGCCCGGTTCTTTCGCCTCAAAAATCCGCGTCGCCTCACTGATATTTTCCGCCTGGAGACAGTTGTAATTCCACGAACGCAGAGCCGCATCGAGCGTGCGGCGCATTTGTCGGTCGTCATCAACTATCAAAATCGTTTCGGGCGCAGTCGGCAAGCGATTTTTCTCCTTTAAAAATATTTAATCGGTAAAATATTTTTACGAAAATTCCAATTGTTGAAACTTTTATTACCTCTATTAAATCACACATTCGGGAAATTCCGCGTTTATGTGCGGAAAATTTCGCAGTCGGTAACGAAAAGTTTCTTCAACGGAAAATAATTTCCCGTTAAACCGTGCATCACGGCTTGGTCTAATGATTAGTTCTTAAATTATTAATCTCAAAGCGATTATTGAGGAAAATGAATTTGTTGGCTTACGACGGCTCGAAGTCAGCCGAAATCACGCTCAACGATTTGGAGCGTGGCACAAGCGTTGCACTTCATTTTTGAGCGTTCGAATCAAAAAGTAGATGTCAAGCCTTTTTCCGAAGTTGAATTTGAGCGGACGCAATTAAGGAATGGAAATCGAAGCCGTGAACGGAAACACGAGTTTTATTGATTTTTGAGCAATTGCCGGAAGTATTGGCAGTAGCGTTTTACACTACAGGCAACAGTTTATAGTGTATTTTTAGGTTGCGCTTCCAAATGTCTGAAAGGTCAAAATCTGTTTTTCAAACAATTCTGACCCTTCCGCTTTTAAATGCCGCAACCTTTTTTTTGCAGATAGAGGTTTTTTTACCGCTTTAGCTTTCATTCGACAGCGAAACCGATATTTACCACCGCCGTCATATCCTTATCAATCGAAGACGTATCGCTGATGCCCGCGTCGGAAACCTCAGTCGAATCGGCGGCGGTAATTTGCAGAACGCCCATTCGCGCCGAGCGCACTGTGCCGATTTTATTACCTGTGCTGGCGGCAATTTTTTCGGCGCGGATTTTGGCATCCTTTGCCGCTTCTCCGAGCATTTCGATTTTCAAATCGCCAAGCTGCGTGTAGAAATACTGCGGCGGATTCGATTCAATCAAAATTCCCTGATTGATTAGTTCGGTCGCTTCGCGGGCAATCTGCGCGATTTTATCAACTTCGTTTGACCTGACTTCCAACTGCTGCCGAAGAGAATAGCCGGTGATTTCCGACGTTTCCGCGCCGTTCGCGTCCTGTCTTTTCAAAGTCGTGGTGGAAATCGAAGAAATCGTGATTTGATTTTCGGCGATTCCTTTGCTTATCAAATACTGTTTGACGCGCGGCACGCTTTCCGAAAGCTGTCGGTAGGTATCCGCCAATGTCGGGGCTTGATAGGTTACGCCCGCATTCCACAAAACCAAATCCGATTTGATACGCTTTTTAGCCGAGCCGGTTACGGTAATCGCTTCATCCGTTTTCTTGGATTTGGCGAAAAACCATCCGAATATAATTGACGACAACACCAAACCGATGGCGAGCGCAACACCCGCGTTCAACAAATAATTATTTTTTTCTCCGTTCATTTTTTGTATCTCCTTAATTTCCCTGAAATAGTGCAACAAATGTGCCTCAAGAAAAAGGCTGAATTATAGTGATTTGACCTTTATCGGTGTTAACTTTGTGCGGAAAATTTCGCGCTCTACTGTGGAACTTTTCACGGCTCAGTAATAGGGATTGCAATAAATTCCGTAATTTACGCTTGGCATAATGTTTGCGATTTATTGTCGGAAAAGTTGGCTCGCTAGAGAAGATGGAGATTTTATGAAGATATTGATTGGATATGACGGCTCGCTCTTGGCTGATGCCGCGCTCGATGATTTGCAACGGGCTGGACTGCACGCCGATGTCGAAGCGTTAATTTTGATGATTGCCGAATTCTGGCTTCCGCCTCCGATGGATGACGACAGCTTGGAAAAATGTCCGCCCGATGCCAGTTCCAAATCAGCGAAAAAAGCCGTGACGGAAGCCGAAACACTCAGTCGTTATGCGAAAGAGCGACTGCAAAGCAGTTTTCCCGAATGGAAAATTACTTCACTAGCCGCTTGCGGTTCGCCGTCACGCAGGATTCTTGCCAAAGCGGACGATTTTAAGCCGGATTTGATTGTCGTCGGCTCGCACGGACGCACGGCGGTCAGCCGGATTCTTTTGGGCAGCATTTCGCACAAAGTTTTGACCGAAGCGCATTGTTCAGTGAGAGTTGGTCGCGGTCGCGTCGCCACCGAGCCGAAAAAGTCGTGCATAATCATCGGCTTTGACGGATTATCAGGTTCGCTGGCGGCGGTCGAATCGGTCGCGTCCAGATTTTGGATAGAGAACAGCGAAGTTCGTCTGCTCGCCGTCAGCGATCCCGTTACGCCGTCGTTGATCGGACGTTTTGTGCCGCCGATTGCCAATTTGGTTGAGGAAGTCAACCAAGTCGAGCGCGAACGGCTGCAAGCACTGGCGGAACCGGCACTGCAAAAATTAAAGGACGCGGGATTATGCGCGACTCTCTGAACCGTCGCAGGGAATCCGAAACAAGTCCTGGTTGAAGAAGCCGTGCGCCGACACGCCGACGCGATTTTCGTCGGAGCCAACGCCGCCGGCAGCCGACTTGAAAGATTTCTGCTCGGCAGCGTTTCGGCGGCGGTTGCCGCCCGCGCCAATTGTTCGGTTGAAGTAGTGAGGAAGTAATTGGCGGATTAACTTCAATCGTGTGCAAGTATGAAAGAAAATATGTCTGGCTTATCAGAAGAAACCAATCCGGTCTCAAAAAAATCCTCGCACGGCAGAGTGCGAAAATTCTTCGCCAATCTCGGTCCCGGTTTGATTACCGGCGCGGCGGATGATGATCCTTCGGGCATCTCGACTCATGCGACGGCGGGCGCGGCTTTCGGCTATCTGCCGCTCTGGATGTCGCTCTTCTCTTTCCCGCTGATGGTTGCCGTGCAGTTGATGTGCGCCAGATTAGGTCTGGTGACGGGGCGCGGGCTG
>JANOXW010000600.1:0-3655 GCA_031418635.1 Acidobacteriota bacterium | reverse complement strand
TAAACGGTTCGCTCAAAATAGAAAGCATTACGCGCCAAAATTCCGTAGCGGTAACGCCCCAACCGAAAGTCAAAACCGCAACGACGACTGCGCCGAATCAAGTTACGTTTATCCAAGACCAAGTTGGCGTTTCGGATTTGGGTCCGAGTGTCAAAATAGATTTGGGCGATGTCGTTACGAAAGGAACGCCCGTTACGTTGCGCTTCAAATATAGTGGCATTTTGGCGACACCTTCGGGCGGACCGTTGTTGACCAAACGGCTGGCGTATATCGGCGATAATCAAGGCTATCTGATGTATGCGGCGCGTTGGTTTCCGTTTCACGAATACGCGGCTGATCAAGCGACATCCGACATCACGCTCTCGCTGCCAAGCGGTTATTCAGTCGTCGGTTTTAGCGATACGCCGATGACGCAAAGCGGCGGAAAATATCATTTTGTCCGCACTAAATCGGGACTTGTTGGCAACTTTGCTTACGGGAAATATACTAATAAAAACCTGCGATTAGGCGAATACGAACTGCAATTTTACACCAAAGCCGGCAATGACAAGTTGGTTGCCGAATATGGCGAAACGCTTGGGCGTGCGCTGGAGTTTTACACGAAAAAATATGGCACACCGGACGGTGGCAAACGATTGATTGTTGTTCAAACCGACGACGAAACGATTGATTTTTATTCGACGCAGGGAATGATTTTTATGGCGGATAAGTTTTTTGAACAAGCCCGCGATATTACACAAGAACGACTGCAACGCGAAGCCGCGCTTCAATGGTGGGGTTTGACGGTTGGCTTGAAAACATTTGACGACGCTTGGTTGTCGCAAGGACTTGCGGAATTTAGCGCGTTTTCTTTGCGCGAAAGCAAACTGTCAAACGCTCAACTCGACAATCTGCGCCGCGAATTGCTCGAAAAATCTCTGACCTTTGAACAAACCGCGTCGTTGTCGAGAACGCCCGCCGTTTTGGATGACCAATCAATTGCGTATCAATATCTGATGTATGGCAAAGGCGCGTTTGTCTTTAAACTTTTGCGCGACACGCTTGGCGACGCGAAATTCAATCAATTGCTTCGCACATATTTGGAACAATATCGCGGCAAAAACGCTTCGATTGACGATTTTGAAAAACTGACGACGCAAATTGCCGGACAACCGATGCGTTACTTTTTTGCGCGTTGGGTGGAAGGCACGGGCGTTCCCGAATTTACCTCGGATTATCAAATCATTCGCACACGCGGCGGAAAATTTATCACTCGCGGAACGGTCAAACAAAATTACGACAATCTGCGCCTTCCGCTTGAACTGCAACTTCGCGCCGAAGGTGAAAACGGATTAAAAACCGTAACCGTGCAAATTGAAGACTCGAGCGCGGATTTCAACATCGAATCGGACGGCAAACCGCTTCAAGTGGTGATTGATCCGAACTATAAAATTTTGCGAATCTCGCCCGATTTGCGCGTTTCTTCGATTGCCCGTCGCGGCATCGAACAGTTTAAAGAAGGCAATTACGTCGAAGCGCAACAACAGTTTGAAGCCGCGCTCAAACTAGACCGTTCAAACTCTTGGGTTTATTATCATTTGGGCTTGCTCTTTCTCGAACAGCGCAACTACGATTTGGCGATTGACAATTTCAAAGCCGTATTAGGCGGAAACATCAGTCCGACGTGGCTGTCGGTGTGGGCAAATATCAAAATGGGCAACGCCTACGATGCCAAAGGCGACCGCACCCGCGCCAGTGCCGCCTATAAACGCGCCGAAAATCTCGGCGACAATTACGATAACGCGCAAGATGCCGTCAAAAAATATCAAGCATCACCATTCGATCCGCGTGAGAAATCAAATGCAACGGCGGTGAAATAAGGGATGAAAATAAGGGATGAAGGATGAGGGATGAGGGATGAATAAAACAGATTATTTCTGTGCTTTATTCATCCTTTATCCCTTTGCCCTCATCCCTTATCTGCCCTCATCTCTTTGCCCTCATCCCTTATTTTCATCCCTTATTTTTCGCTTTTAAGACAATTGAAACGAAAATGGCGATTAGTTCGTTGGTTTCGTCGCAGAGTGATTTTAGTTTGGCTTCGGTTACAAAATCGCCTTTGATGAGAAGTTCGAGCCAATAGCTGCTTTCGTCCAACTCCTGCAATGAGCCTTCGATCTTGCTGATAAAATCGGCGTTGGATTTGGCACGGCAAGCCTCTCGATACTGTGCGCCGGGCGAAGTTCCCGAACGCAAAAGCTGATGAGAAATGACGTGAACCGCACCGTGCTTTGGTAAAGACTCATAAACCCGAATAATCCGCAAAGCATATTCCGTCAACCGCTTCCGCAAAACCCGAATCTTTTCATCCCTTTCTTCATTCATCCCTTATCCCTCATCCCTTATCCCTTATTTTACGGTTGGGTAACGAATTAGTTAATATCGGAGAATTCGCCGGTTGGGGTGTTGCCGATGAGAAATCTTCCGCGAATGCGAATAACTTCGGGCGTGTTTGGAGTTTTGGGCGTAAGTTGGATCATTGCCGGACTTTTGAAGAAACTTCCGACGCTGGTCCAAGCGTCTTCGTTATCGCGCTGGATTTGCAAGGCGATGCCGTCAGTTTTGCCGCGCACGAAAGCTATTTGCGCCATAAATTCGGGTTGTGCTTTTGGCTTCAAATCGGGTTTCATATCTTCGGGCTGATTGGGCGTTTCGCCTTTCGGTAAAATTCCGAGCATTGCGCCGATTTCCGTCGTGTAATTATCCGCCGCTTCGATTTGGTCAACCAATTTATTGAGTCGTTCATAAATTCCCGCCGTTACACCTAATGCCGGCGGCGCAAGTGTCGGGTTGGCGGGAAATGACGGCGTAACGTCGCCGATGTCGGCTTCGGTAAAAATTTTGCGATATTGCCCGACGGCTTTTTCATACGCCGCAACTTCGAGGTCGGATGCGCCGATAAACTGCATCATCGCATTATCATTGTCCACCGCCGTAACATTAGCGGCAGTAAAACCGAGATCAATCGCAACTTTAGAAAATTGCGCCGCAAAATTATCAAACCACGCAACGCGAGCTTGCAGAGTAGTTGGAAACCATCTTTTACTTGGAATCATTTTTGTATTCTCCTTAATTTTTTTTAGAATTCTCCCTTGAGTCCGCTGATTATATGCCTATATTCGCGCTTTAACAACTATTTCCCGTCGTCCAAAATAAAACAGACCGGAAAAAACCGTCATTTTCCAACATCTATTACCAATTGTCCGCCGGAACATCGTCATTAGACCGTGGGAAATGGCGATTGTCCGCCGGGAAATCGTCATTGTCCGGCGGGAAATGACGATTTCCCAACGGGAAATGATGATTGTCCACTGAGAAATGACAATAAGACAGCGGGAAATGATGATTGTCCGGCGGGAAACCGTGAACGGACAGCGGGAAATCGTCATCTTACACTGCAAAATTGCCTTCAACCGCGCAAACGCAATCAAAAGATCACGCTAAAGTGTCCATATTTATTGAATTATCTAACGGTTGAGATTGTATGTTGACAGAAAGCCGTCAAAGCTGCAAACTTTGATGGCTGAGAGGCGACGGTGAAGCCGTGGTTGAGATATGACCAAATCAAAAGAGTCAGCACGTCAGATGCGCTCGCCGTCGCTTTGCTTGCGACACA
>JANOXW010000599.1:0-3185 GCA_031418635.1 Acidobacteriota bacterium | reverse complement strand
GCGGCACGCCACGCTTCGCGGGTTTCGTGCGCGTCGCACGGGCGAATGACGGCGAGATTCGGAATAGCGCGAAGGGCGGCGAGATGTTCAACCGATTGATGCGTCGGACCGTCTTCGCCTAAGCCGATTGAATCGTGCGTGAAAACATAAATCGTTTGAATATGCGAAAGCGCGGCGAGGCGAATTGCCGGACGCATATAATCACTAAAAGTTTGGAAAGTTCCGCCGTAAGGAATGATGCTTCCGTAAAGTGCCATTCCGTTCATTTCCGAACCCATCGAATGTTCGCGGATGCCGAAATGGATGTTGCGACCTTCGTAAGTTTCAGATTCAAAACTGCCCGATTCCTTAATCGTCGTATTATTGGACGGCGCAAGGTCAGCCGAACCGCCGAAAAGTTGCGGGATTTTGTCCGCAATCGCGTTGATTATTTCGCCCGAATAAGCGCGAGTCGCCTTGGCTTCGACGTTTTCAAATTTCGGCAGAGATTTTTCCCAACCTTCAGGCAATTTATTCGTGCGCGTTTCCTTCAAAGCCTTGCCCAAATCGCCGTGCATTTTTTCGTATTTTTTGACCAACTCTTCCCAATCCTTTTCGAGTTGTGCGCCGCGTTTTATCGCTTCGCGGAAATGATTTGAAACTTCTTTCGGAATGTAAAAATGTTTATTTTCGTCCCAGCCGAGATTGCGTTTCGTTTCCTTGACGGCTTCTTCGCCGGGCGCGTCCGAGTGCGCTTTGTTCGTGCCTTGTTTCGGCATTCCGAAGCCGATAATCGTTTTGACACGAATCAATTTTGGTTTGTCTTTGATTTTCTGCGCGTCTTTAATTGCGTTTTCGATAGCGTCGGTGTCGTTGCCATCCGCGACTTCCAAAACGTGCCAACCGCAAGCCTCAAAACGCTTTGTAACATCTTCGTTAAAAGCCAAACTCGTGTTGCCTTCAATCGTGATGTTGTTGTCGTCGTAAAAATAAATCAAATTTGCAAGTTTCAAATGTCCTGCCATCGAAGCCGATTCATAACTCACGCCTTCCATCAAATCGCCGTCGGAGCAAATACAGTAAATATAATGGTCAATAATCGGAAAGTCTTTTTGATTAAATTTCGCCGCGAGATGCGCTTGCGCCATTGCCATTCCGACACCGTTGGCAAAACCTTGCCCAAGCGGTCCGGTCGTGATTTCCACGCCCGGCGTTAAAATATTTTCAGGATGTCCGGGCGTTTTTGAATGAAGTTGACGAAAGCGTTTGAGTTCGTCCAACGGCAAATCATAACCCGTTAAATGCAGAAGCGAATAAAGCAGCATCGAACCGTGTCCGGCACTCAATAAAAATCTGTCGCGGTTAAACCACTTCGGATTTTTCGGATTGTGTCTTAGAAAGCGCGTCCATAAAATATACGCTGTCGGCGCCATTCCAAGCGGCAATCCCGGATGTCCCGACTCGGCTTTCTGCACAGCGTCTAAGGACAAAGTTCGGATAGTGTTGATACAAAGTTGGTCAATATTTGTTGTTGTCATATTTGTATTATTGATTTTTTTATGATGTTTGCTAGAAATTATAGACAATTATACCTGTTACTTTGACAGGTTTGCCTTCAACGTATGTCGGCAAAAATGTTGATGCTTTCGCGGCTTGTTCCGATGATTGTCGTAAGAATGGATGCCCTGAAATTGCTTTTGCTTTGATAACTTTTCCATCCTCTCCAATTGTTACTTCGACCTCAACTTTTCCTTTTGCATTGATTACAAATGCCTCTGAGGAATAAGTTGGTTTGATTAATTTGACAGCCATTCCGTTTAGAACATTGCGTTTATCGGTGATTGAAAATTCCTGAAAACGATTTTTCATAAATTCATCGGCTTTTTTTCCACCTTCTTTTTCACCAAACCGCTCCAATAAGTAAGCACGATATTTATTTACAATCGAAAGTTTTTGAACTTTTTCATCTGACGGTAGCCTATCACTAATTGCAATAGCTTCTAAATAATAAGGTTCTGCTTTTTCAAACTTTTTCAGCCTTCTATAAAATACTGCCATTCTTGTTAGTTCGTTTGCCGTTTCATAACTTTCAATTCCAAAGACTTTCTTTTTAACTTCGATACTTTTCAACGCATACTGTTCAAATTTTTCGTTGTTCGCATCCTTTATTGAAAGTTTAATTAAAGAATCTACATAGTTGTTGAAATCAACGCTCATTTCACCATAAACTTCAATGGCGAGAGTAAGGTTCTTATCAAAAATGCTCCTTGCTTCATCCGATTTTTCACGTTTAATTTGTATCTCTGCAACATTCAAAGCCAGCGACAGACGTTTATCTTTTTCATCAATACAGTTTGATTCCGCAATTTCATACATTTTCTTTGCCAAAGAATATGCTTCATCATATTTTTTTTCATTGAAGAATTTGACCGTCTGTTTGTGTAAATTCGCTAATTCATTTATTACTGAATTGCATTGCACAGCAACTGGAAATTGCTTTTTTAAAGAAGTTTGCGCCTTTAAGTTAATAAACAATAACAAAATCAAAATCGCAGCAAAAATTATTTGTTTCATAAAACATCTAAATCATCTCAAATCGCCAAAGCTGTTTTCAGGTTTTCTAAAAAGCGTTTATCTTTCAGCAAATCGTCTTTGACCTCGGCAAAAATTGGTTTTTCTGCTTCTATCGCGTCTCGAAGCGTTTGATTTATCAGCGTTTGATAGCCTTTGCCGTTTTGTTCAGCGAGTTGTTTGAAATGTTCGATGATGTCCGCATCAATAAAAATCGTGATGCGGCTTTTGCAATCGCGCAAACTCATATTTTTCGGAATATTATCCAAAAACTTCGGTCGCGGAATTTGTTTAAATCTCTTTTTAAACGCCTCTTCGCTAAAATCAATTTCTTTTTCGCAGTTTTCCATATTTAATAATTAGACATTATCGGAAATAAGTTGAAAGGTAAAAAACTATTAACTATTGGCTCTGAACTATTCGCTATTTTTCAATGAATATCAGCCAATAGTTAATAGCCAATAGTTAATAGTGATGACCGAAGCCGACAATTTCTTTATGCGCCGATAATGTCTATTATACACGCAAAGACTGGAGCGCAAGCGTCCCCGCTTGCAATGAGCGCGAAAGCACGAAAATAATGTTCGGCATCACGAGCCATAAATTTTAACGGGCGTTTTCGCGTCGAAGCGACG
>JANOXW010000598.1:0-6987 GCA_031418635.1 Acidobacteriota bacterium | reverse complement strand
CTCCAACGGCACAACCAACGCCGACTCCGACACCTACGCCGAAAAAAGAACCTGAACTAACGCGGGTTGACTTGGACGGAATTGACCAGCGCGTAATTTCGATTTCCCAAATTCCGACGCGCAATTTTAACGCTCTTTATGCGGGCAAGTCGGGAATTTTGTATGTAACGGAAATTCCACAAGTGGCGCAAGTTGGACCGTTTGGTTTGACGCTTCATAAATTCGATTTGGAAAAACGCAAGTTTGAGGAAGTCAAAACCGGAGTCAATAATTTCCGCATTTCGGCAAATGGCGAAAAGATGCTTTATCAACAAGGCGCAACGTGGAATTTGGTTTCGACGACCATCCCAACCAAACCGGGCGAAGGAATCGTTAAGACAAATGAGATGGAAGTCTATGTTGACCCGCGAGTTGAATGGAAACAGATGTTCAATGAAATCTGGCGTGGCGAGAGGGATTTTTTATACGACCCGAATACGCACGGACTCGACATCGAAAAAGCCAAAAAATTATACGCGCCCTATTTGGAAAGCATCGCGCATCGGGACGATTTGAATTATCTGTTCCGCGAGATGCTCAATCAAATCGGTGTCGGACATATGTTCATTGGCGGTGGCGACCAACCGCGTCCAAATTTTGTGGCGGGCGGATTGCTCGGCGCGGATTATAAGATTGAAAACGGACGCTATCGTTTTGCTCGCATCTTTAACGGTGAAAATTGGAATCCGCAACTTCGCGCACCGTTGACCGCGCCGGGCGTAAATGTCAAAGTCGGCGAATATCTGCTCTCCGTCAACGGACGTGAAGTAAAAGCCACGGATAACGTCTATAAATTTTTTGAAAGCACGGCGAACAAACAAATCGTCATCAAGGTTAGTGCAAACGCTGATGCCAAAGATGCGCGGGAAGTTATAGTCGTGCCGACGGGAAGCGAAAACGGTTTGCGAAATCTGGCTTGGATTGAAGACAATCGGCGCACGGTTGACCGCTTGAGTGGCGGCAAACTCGGCTACGTTTATATTCCGAACACGGGCGGCGGCGGTTATACGAGTTTTAATCGTTATTTCTTCGCGCAGACAAATAAGCAAGGCGCGGTGATTGACGAACGCTTTAACGGCGGCGGTTTGTTGGCGGATTATGTCGTCGAATATCTTAATCGTCAACAACTCGCCAAAATCGCTTTCCGCGACGGCAAAGATTGGAATGTTCCGGCTGGTGCAATTTATGGTCCGAAAGCGATGCTTATTAACGAACTCGCTGGTTCAGGTGGCGATGCGATGCCTTGGTTTTTCAAAAAATTAAATGTCGGTCCGCTTATCGGCAAACGCACTTGGGGCGGATTGGTGGCGGCGGCTGGAATTCCGACGCTGATGGACGGTGGCAGTATTCGCGCTCCGAACGGTGCGGTTTATGGCTTAAACGGTGAATGGGAAGTTGAAAACGTCGGCGTTGCGCCCGATATTGAAGTCGAGTTTGACCCGGCGATGTGGCGCACGGGACGCGACCCGCAACTTGAAAAAGCCGTCGAATGGCTGCTCGAAGAGTTGAAGAAAAATCCGCCAAAAGAATACAAGCGTCCGGCGTATCCCGACTATCAAAAAGGAACGGATTTGGGCAAACCGTAGAATTTTTTAGGAAAAGGTAAATTTACAGGAGAAAATAATGAAAAAAAACATCTTAATTATTTTGATTTCGCTTATTGCCACAAGTGCAGTTTTTGCTCAAAGCAATAAACCGATACTGTTTCGACAACCGACGATGAATCGTTCGCATATTGTTTTTGTTTTTGCGGGCGATTTGTGGCGAGTTTCGCGGGAAGGCGGTGCGGCGGAACGCCTGACAAGCGGCACGGGCAACGAAGGAAATCCGATATTTTCGCCCGATGGAAATTGGATTGCATTTACAGGCGAATATGACGGCAATGTTGATGCTTTCGTCATTCCGGCGAATGGCGGCGAACCACGTCGTTTAACTTATCATCCGGGAAATGATGCGGTTGTCGGTTGGACACCTGACGGCAATTCGATTGTCTTTCTTTCGACGCGCGGAACGGGAATGCCGGCTCCGAAAATGTATACGATGCCGGTCAGCGGTGGTGGCTTGCCGACGGAATTACCGTTTCCGATGGCGGGTGGCGTTGCGTCTTTTTCTCCTGACGGTTCGCGGCTTGCCTATATGCCGCTTGCTTCCGCCTTCGCGCAATGGAAATTGTATCGCGGCGGACGCACGACGAAAATCTGGATCGGAAATTTGTCGGATTCCAGCGTCGAAGAAATTCCGCGCCAAAATTCAAACGATTTTACGCCGATGTGGATGGGCGACAAAATTTATTTTCTCTCCGATAGAAACGGCAAGAACATAACGCTTTATTCCTACGATACGAAATCAAAAAAGGTTGAGGAGTCCGTAAAAAACGCCGGACTCGATTTGAAAACGGCTTCGGCGGGACCGGACGGAATTGTTTATGAACAATTCGGTTCGATAAATGTTTATAATCCGAGTTCTGGCAAGTCGAATAAACTCAACATCAGCTTAAACGGAGATTTGCCGCAGGTTCGCGCCCGTTATGAAAAAGTCGCGCAACGGGTTTTAAATGTGGCGATTTCTCCATCGGGCGCACGCGCCGTTTTTGAAGCCCGCGGCGAAATTATCAGCGTTCCGGTTGAAAAGGGAAACGCCAGAAATTTGACGAATACGCCCGGCGTTGCCGAACGCGATCCGGCGTGGTCGCCCGACGGCAAATGGATTGCTTATTTTTCCGACGAATCGGGCGAATACGCTCTGCATCTGCGCGACCAAACAGGACTCGGCGAAGTTAAAAAAATCAGTCTCGGCAATCCTTCATCGTATTTTTATTCGCCGAAATTTTCGCCTGACAGCAAGAAAATTTTGCTGACCGATAAGCGTCTGAATCTTTGGTATCTCGACATTGAAAAAGGAACGCTTATCAAAGTTGACACGAACACTTTTGAAAATCCATTCCCCGTTCTCGACCCGAATTGGTCGCCCGACAGCAAATGGATTGTTTATACCAAGCAGTTGAAAAATCGCTTGTGCGCGGTTCACATATTTGCACTCGACACGGGCAAAACGACGCAAATCACTGACGGTTTGAGCGATGCGCGTTACGCCGCTTTTGATAAAAACGGCAAATATATCTATTTCACCGCCAGCACCGATAACGGTCCGACGACGGGTTGGCTCGATATGTCGAGTTATTCGTTTCAAACGACACGCAGTGTTTATGCGGTTGTTTTGAAAAATACCGATCCGTCGCCGCTCATCCCTGAAAGCGACGAGGAAAAAATTGCCGATGCCAAAAGCGAAACACCGAAAACGCCGGGTGCAAAACCCGAACCTGTTGCGGTAACGATTGATTTTGAAAAAATCAATCAACGTATCGTCGCTCTGCCCTTGCCGGCGCGGGATTATCAAGGACTCGTAACGGGCAAATCGGGAGTATTTTTCTTGCTTGAAAACGTACCGACTTCGGGAACAGCGGCGACACCGCAAATCGGCGTGAATGTTCATCGCTTCGATATGGACAAACGCAAAGCCGAAAAAATTCTCGACGGCGTAACTCAATTTGACGTTTCCGCCAACGGTGAAAAAATGTTGTTCGGACAATTTCCGGGACGTTTCACCATCGCGTCAGCTGTCTTGCCGATGAAACCGGGCGAAGGCGTTTTGAATGTCGGCGAAATGGAAGTTTATGTTGATCCACGTGCCGAATGGAAGCAGATTTATCACGAAGTTTGGCGCATTCAGCGCGATTTTTTCTATGACCCGACGTTTCATGGTTTGAATATTGGCGCGACGGAAGAAAAATACAAACCGTTTTTGGACGGCATCGCCAGCCGCAGCGATTTGAATTATCTTTTCCAAGAAATGCTCGGCAATATGACCGTCGGACATCACAATTCGGGCGGCGGCGATTCGCCACAACCGACGCGCTATTCGGGCGGATTGCTCGGCGCGGATTATTCGATTGAAAACGGACGCTATCGCTTCGCCAAAATTTACGACGGCGAAAATTGGAATCCGGGTTTAGTTGCGCCACTAACTCAACCGGGCGTGAACGTCAAAGAAGGCGAATATTTAATCGCGGTCAACGGACGCGAAGTCAAAGCGACGGACAATATTTATTCGTTCTTTCAAGAAACCGCTGGCAAACAAATCGTCATCAAGGTTAGCGCAAACGCCGACGGCAAAGATGCGCGGGAAGTAACAGTCGTTCCGACGGGAAGCGAAAACGGTTTGCGAAATTTAGCGTGGATTGAAGGTAATCGGCGCAAAGTTTCCGAACTTAGCGGCGGCAAACTCGCCTACGTTTATCTGCCGAACACGGGCGGCGCAGGTTACACGAATTTCAATCGCTACTATTTCGCGCAGATTGACAAAGAAGGCGCGGTGATTGATGAACGCTTTAACGGCGGCGGTTCGGCGGCTGATTACATCATTGATTATATGCGTCGCCCGTTGATGAATTATTGGTCAACCCGCGAAGGCGACGATTTTACTACGCCCGTCAGTTCGATTTATGGACCGAAAACGATGATTGTCAATGAATACGCCGGTTCGGGCGGCGACTTGATGCCGTGGCTGTTCAGACAAGCCAAAGTCGGAACGCTTGTCGGCAAACGCACCTGGGGCGGACTCGTCGGCATTTACAGCTATCCGGTTTTGATTGACGGCGGAAGCGTAACTGCTCCGCGTGTCGCTTTTAGAAATGCAAGTGGCGAACTCGACATAGAAAATAAAGGCGTTGCGCCCGATGTCGAAGTTGATCTCGACCCGAAAATGTGGCGACAAGGGCGCGACATACAACTCGAAAAAGCCGTCGAAGTAACATTAAACGAGATAAAGAAAAATCCTTCTCGTCAGCCGACGAAAGGTGCTTTTCCAAACTATCAAAAGTCGCAATAAAAACAAGATGTTCACTGGCATAATTGAAGAATTAGGAAAAATTGTAAGTTTGGATAAGCACGGCGACGGCGCGAAGATAAAAGTTTCGGCAAGAGTCGTAACCAAAGATTCAAACGAAGGCGATTCGATTGCCGTTAACGGAGTTTGTTTGACGGCGATTGATATTACACAAAACTCTTTTTCGGCTAATGTTTCACCGGAAACTTTGGCGCGTTCTACTTTGGGAAATTTAAAGATCAATGCGCCCGTTAATTTGGAACGCGCCGTAACGCCTTTGACGCGGTTGGGCGGACATATCGTGCAAGGTCATGTTGACGCGAAAGGAAAGTTTTTACAGGCAATCCAAGAAGGAGATTTTTGGACGGTTCGCGTTTCTTTTCCAAAAGAAATCGGGCAATATTTGGTTTATAAAGGCTCGATTTCGATTGAAGGAATTAGCCTGACAATCGCCGAATTGACCAACGATTATTGCTCGATTGCTGTCATTCCGAAAACTTGGGAATTGACTAATCTTTCGAGTTTGAAAAGCGGCGACGCAGTTAATTTGGAAGTTGATATTATCGCCAAATATGTCGAAAGAATGATGCTTTACGGCAAACGTGAAGAAATTACGATGGAAAAATTGAGCAAACTCGGATTTGTATGATTGAAATTTTACAAGCTGAAACCGCTGAACAAATTGAAGAAACGCGCAAACTTTTTCGGGAATACGAAAAATGGCTCGGTCTCGATTTGTGTTTTCAAGGCTTTGAGGAGGAACTCAGAAATTTGCCCGCGAAATATGAAATCCCCGACGGCAGATTGTTTTTGGCATTGGTGAATGGCAAAACCGCAGGTTGTATCGCGTTGCGAAAGTTGGAACAAAGCGTTTGCGAGATGAAGCGTCTTTTTGTCAGAAGCGAATTTCGCAGTTTGGGTTTGGGGAAAATTTTGATTGAAAAATTGATTGACGAAGCGCGTTTAATTGGCTATGAAAAAATGCGCCTCGACACTTTGCCCGACCAAATGGCGAAAGCCGTAAAACTTTATAAATCACACGGCTTTGTGGAAATTTTACCTTATTACGAAAATCCTTATAAAGAAACACTCTTTCTTGAGCTAAATCTAAAAAAATAAAAAAAATTTACAAAAATCGTGTTTCACACTTGAAACACTTGACAACTTATGCTAGATTTGTTTCATCAGTGCAACAAAATGCCTTTAACGGTAGGCATTTAGGAAGCGGAAAATAAGGGAACACATTAAGAAAATTAGCAAAGCGAGGAGAAAGCAAAATGAACAATAACAATAAACCAAAAATCAATCCATTAAGTCGTATGCCACGCCAACAACGTCTTGTGATGGCGATTCGTGGCGGTGCGGGCGTTGGCAAAAGTCATTTTATCAGTTCGATGGCGGACGCGGGTTTGGGAAAACTCTGCATTTTTGACACCGAACGCAAGGCTCGTCTGTTGCGCGGAGTCGGGCAGAAATTTGACGCGCTCGAAATTGAAAAAACCGACGAACTACCCGAATTTATTGATTGGGCAATCAACGGCGAAGGACGCGAACAAAATTACGGCTGTTTCGCGCTTGACAGTTGGGCGGCATATTTTGGGGCGAAACATTCACAAATGCTTGAAGCCGTGCGCGAAAAAACGGGCGACCCGTTAGCGCAACCAAGCGCGGAAGAACTCGCCGCCGACCAAATGATTCTTCAGAGCGTTTTGCGGAAGCTCTGCATCGAAAGCGGAAAATGCGTTGTCATTGCCGACCAAATCGCCGCCAAAGGCAAAGAAGCAAAAGAAGACAACGAAATCGGGCGCGTTCTGCCGATGACGGCTTCGGGCTTGGAATATTTTGTAGATGTCATGCTGGAAGTTTCATTGCAGGAACGCGACGGCGAAATAACGCGGGTTTTCCAAGTCGTGAAAAGCAATTCGCCGGCGTTTGAAGTCGGTTTTGAGATGACGGGAAATATCGGTTTTATAGACTTTCTCGAATATATGAAGGGCGAACAAGCGTTGGAATTAGCGTTTGATGAGCCGTCAAAATCGGATGTGCCGCAATATATCGAAGACA
>JANOXW010000597.1:0-4501 GCA_031418635.1 Acidobacteriota bacterium | reverse complement strand
GACTCAGATTTAATCTGATTTCAGGCATCTACAACTTTGAACTCAAAGCTCTCAAAATCTAATTTCGCAAGAGGTCTATTCAATCCGTAAGCATTTATCCAATGTAAATTTTCAGTTTTCCGAATTCCATCAACAGCTTTTTCAACTTGGACACAACTTTCTTGAGGTAGAGATGAAATATTTGGGAAAATTAACTGATAAATCTGTCTGTCTAAACTTCCGTTGCCCCCTTCCACGAAAAGAATTTCTCTTTTTGAACCGAGTATTTCCCGTTTAATTTCATTTGGAATTTCATCGGAATCAGAAATTAAATCCGCATCCCAATTCAAAATATTTTTTCCGCTCCATTGACAATTTCTTAGCAATAACACGATTGCCTCGTCGTGGTCCAAAGGTAAGTAAACGTCGTGTGTTGAGATAACGAAAACACAATCTTTTCGCTTTTGAAATAATGATGACAATAAAGGTGAAATTATCGAACGGTGAAGATGTCTTTCCGGTTCATCCAATATTATTAAAGTGTTTGGTTCAGTTGTAAGAACGTCAGCACCTATTAAAAGCGCGTTCCTTTCGCCGTCAGAAAGTTCTGCAATACTATATGGTTCACTTCCATTTTTTGAAGCGAAAAGTTGCTCATCTTTTCCTAGCGTAATTTCTATTGGGATATTGGAAATTGCTAAAAGTTCATTGATTTCCTGAATTGGAGCCTGTTTATTTGAAAGAATTTTAGCTAATGGTAAATCATCGCTATCAACAGCTTTTGTAATACCTCTAGCACGAATGTTTTCCGAATTGATTAGGTCAAATATTGAAATATTGGTTCTTTGTTGTGAAGCATAAATTTTCCATCTTGAATGAATTTGTTGATCTTGGCTTTTGATAGTATTTTCGACTTCTGTTTTTTGTGAAGCCGTCATATTCATAGAATTACTTTCAAACCAAGTTTGTCTATGAGCCATAATTCTCTTTGAATGATTAAAGTTTTGTTGGAACAGATTGTACATCAATGTTGATTTTCCAACACCATTTGCACCAAGAACAAAAACGGCTTTTCCTTCAGACAAAGGAATACTCAGTTGACCATTATTTGAGGTTTGAATTATGAATTTATATTTTGAATCCATTTTTATTTATTCCACATTAAAATATTTTGCCTCAGGATGATGAATAATAATCGCCGAAGTTGATTGTTCGGGATGGAGTTGAAATTCTTCCGAGAGTTCGACATCAATTCTTTCCGGCTGTAAAAGCTCGAAAAGTTTCGTTTGGTCTTCGAGATTTGGACACGCGGGATAGCCGAAGCTGTAGCGTGAGCCTTGATAGCCTTGGTGGAAAAGTTTGTTTAAATCTTTTGCGTCAGCATCGGCGATTCCGAGTTCTTCGCGGATGCGTTTGTGCCACATTTCGGCGAGGGCTTCGGCGGATTCAACTGATAAGCCGTGAAATAATAGATAATCGTTGTATTTATCGGCTTTGAAAAGTTCGGCGGCGTGTTCGCTGGCTTTGCGTCCCATCGTAACGAGATGAAACGGCACGACATCAATTTTGCCTGAATCTTTGGACGCGAAATAATCGGCTAAACACAAGTTTTTGCCGCCGCGTTGTTCGATTGGCTGACGCGGAAATGTGAAACGCATTCTTTCGGTGCGTTCGTCCGACTCGTAAATGATTAAATCATTGCCTTCCGATTGGCACGGAAAATAGCCATAAACTAATTTTGCTTCGAGCAATTTTTCACGAATCGCCTGCGCTTTGATTGCTTTAAATTTCGAGTAAACTTCGGTTTCAAGTAGTTTTGCGTAATCTTCTTTTGATGATTTGCCTTGCTTGTATTGCCATTGACCTTTAAACAGCGCGGTTTCATTGATGAATGCAAAAACTTTGGTTAAATCTCTGATTTCAACAACTTTTGAGCCGTAGAAAGGCGCGGTCGGAATTGATTCGACGGGTGATACATTTGATTTTGTCGTGTGCGTCGTGTCGCCTGTTTCGCGGGTTGAAACACGCGCCGCGACCTTGCCGAGTTTGGCATCTTCGCCGACTAAATCCTCTTCATCGGAAACTGTTTGAATTTCATCGGTTAATTCATAGTTTGACACAGATGATTCTACTCCATTCGCCGAAACAGTTTTTGCTTTTTCCTTCATGTTGTCTTTGTGTTCCTTCGTGGTTAATAAATCCATCGCGTTCAAACCGTCGAACGCATCACGCGCATAAAACAATCTGCCTTCAAAAAGCGGCACGAGATCATTGTCAACATATTTTCGATTTAACGCCGCGCCGCCGAGAACGACGGGCGTTTTTAAGCCACGGTCATTCATAATTTCGAGATTATCGCGCATTACGAGTGTTGATTTGACGAGCAACCCCGACATTCCAATCGCATCGGCTTGGTGCAATTCGCTGGCATCTAAAATTGCGTCAACGTGTTGTTTGATACCGAGATTTACTACTTTGTAGCCGTTGTTGGTCAAAATAATATCAACTAGATTTTTGCCGATGTCGTGAACGTCGCCTTTGACAGTTGCCAAAACCATCACGCCTTTGTTTGATTCGCCTTCGACTTTATCCATAAAAGGTTCGAGGAATTTAACCGCCGATTTCATCGCTTCGGCGGATTGCAAAACGAACGGCAACTGCATCTGTCCCGAACCGAACAAATCGCCGACGACTTTCATTCCGCCCAAAAGAATTGTGTTGATAATTTCGAGAGCAGGATATTTTTCAAGCGCAATTTTCAGATTGTCCTCTAAGCCGATTTTTTCACCGTCAATGATGTGATGTTTCAACTTTTCCTCAATCGAAAGATTTGAAGTGTCGGGCTTCATTGATTTGGTCGTTTTGCCCTCGAACAGCGTCATAAATTCGGTCAAAGGATCGTAAATGCAAACGTCGCCGGCAAATTTTCGCCGGTCATAAATCAGTTCACGCGCAACATCTATCTCGTGTTCATTAAAACGATTGAGCGGCAGAATTTTAGAAGCATTGACAATTGCCGAGTTCATTCCGGCTTCGACGCAATCGTGCAGAAACACAGAGTTTAAGGCGACACGCGCCGCCGGATTTAAGCCGAATGAGATGTTTGAAACGCCCAAAATAATATTCGCTTCGGGCATTTCTTCGCGGATTTGTTTAATCGCTTTGATCGTTTTGTCCGCGTTTGCGCGGTCTTCTTCGATTCCCGTTGAAATCGGTAACGCAAGCGGATCAAAGAAAATATCGTGCGCTTTGATGCCAAATTTTACTGCGTCTTTATAAGCGCGGCGAGCAATTTTTAATTTATTTTCCGCCGTCCGCGCCATTCCTTCTTCGTCAATCAAACCGATGACAACGCCCGCGCCGTATTGTTTTGCTAGTTCCAAAACTTTCAAAAATCGCGGTTCGCCGTCTTCGTAATTCGTTGAATTCAAAAGACATTTTCCGCCCGCGTGTTCGAGTCCGGCTTCCATTTTTTCCCATTCCGTCGAATCGAGCATTAACGGAATTGTGATGTTTGTAGCAAGCCGGGAAATAAGCGCGTGCATATCGGCAACGCCGTCGCGCCCGACGAAATCCACATTGACATCGAGAATATGTGCGCCTTCTTTTTCCTGAGATTTGGCGAGATTGACAAGCCCGTCCCAATTTTCCGCTTCGAGCAGATCACGCATCTTTTTCGATCCCGACGCATTTACTCTCTCGCCGACAATCAAAAACGAATTGTCCTGATTGTATGGCTGTCGAAAATAAATCGAAGAAGCCGACGGCGCGAGATGCGCGTCGCGCTTTTTCGGTGAGATTTTCCCGACTTCGCCAATCAACATCCGCAAATGTTCGGGCGTTGTGCCGCAACATCCGCCGACGATGTTCACGCCGTAATCCTTTGCAAAATGAACGACTTGCGCCGTAAAAGATTCGGGCGTTTCGTCGTAATGCTGTGCGCCGTCTTTGACTTCGGGCAAACCGGCATTCGGCAAAACCGACACGGGAATTTCCGAATGTTCGCACAAATATTTCAACGATTCAGCCATCTGTTTCGGTCCTGTGCCGCAATTCATCCCGATCACATCAATCGGAAACGGTTCGAGCGCAGTCAGAGCCG
Organism: Acidobacteriota bacterium; assembly: GCA_031418635.1. Lineage (GTDB taxonomy): Bacteria > Acidobacteriota > Blastocatellia > Pyrinomonadales > Pyrinomonadaceae. Next base: position 420 of record JANOXW010000597.1, on the reverse strand, counting down.
CACCGATTTCCGTGCCATTGAGCATCGTCCCGAAAGTTTCAATCATAACCTGCGCGATGACCGGAATTCCAACTTTTCGTTTCTCAAAAAACTCAAAAATTGCCATCAAAACGGCTTTCGTTTGCAGTAAATCCTGACAGGTTTCGACAATAAACATATCCGAACCGCCGTCATAAAGTCCGCGAATTTGCTCGTCATAAGCCGCTTTCAAATCCCGAAACGAAATATGCCCAAGCGTCGGCAATTTCGTCCCCGGACCAATCGAACCGGCGACAAAACGCTGATGATTCGCGGTCGAATAATCATTCGCCAAACGCTTCGCCAACTCCGCCGCTTTAAGGTTCACATCGTAAGTTTTTTCGACAATCCCGAACTCCGCCAAAACGACTTCCGAACCACCAAAACTGTTCGTTTCGATGA
>JANOXW010000596.1:0-7166 GCA_031418635.1 Acidobacteriota bacterium | reverse complement strand
GGACTGCAATCACTAACGGTGGTTGGTGTGCCGGTTAATGCGGTGGTGATGATTCCGGCATTTACGCCGGGAACGACTGCTCCGGTGGTAGTAACCTACTTTGTGCCGGATCCGAGTCAGCCGGTAGATTTCACGTTGCGGGCAGCCAGCACCTTCCACGCGGCAAACATCAGAGCGCGGTGTGGAACCGCTCCACCGCATTGACCGGCGTTCCAACCACTGTTAGTGATTGTAAGCCCGTTCCCGCATTGACGTGATCCACTGTTACTGTTCCCGGTCCACTCGTGATACCGAATGAAACGATTCCGCCCGGGAATAAGTTGCCTTCGGTTACGGTCGTCGTCGGTGTGCAAGTGTCTGCACAGCGAACGCGAATGTTCGCCGCGTGGAAGGTGCTGGCTGCTCTGAGAGTGAAATCAACTCCCAAGCCCGGATTGATCGGTGTAAACGTAACCGTTACCGGAGCAGTCGTTCCCGGCGTAAATGCCGGAATATTGACAATCGCATTGACTGGTGTTCCAACCACCGTGAGCGATTGCAAACCGGTTCCGGCGTTGACGTGATCAACCGTAACTGAACCCGGACCACTTGTTACACCAAAGGACACGACCCCACCTGGGAACAAATTGCCTTCGGTAACGGTCGTGGTTGGCGTGCAGACATTGTTCGGGGTTGGAGTCGGAGTTGGCGTTGGCGTAGCCGTTGGAGTTGGAGTAGGTGTCGGTGTCGTTCCTGCTACCCACGTTTTGGTTACCGTATTCGAAATCATCGTTTGTCCGGCTGCATTAATAAAACTTGCCCGGATGGTGTCAGTGCCGACGATGCTGCTGGTGTAAGTGAAACTAGCTTGTCCACTCGCATTTGTGTTGCTCGAACCCGTCGTGCCTGTGTTCGGACCTGAAATAACACTGAAAGTTACTGCCCGGTTATTAATTGGTTGCCCACTGGCATTTTGTACTGTTGCTGTAACGGTGTGCGGTGCGCCGAGCGGATTGGTCGCCGACGGCGGACCAAGAACAATACCTTCGCCTACGACCGCCGCGTTAGCCCCGATAACAAGTGCCGCAAAGAAGATGTTATCGTCGTTTGACGGGTTGAGCGTATTGACGCTGATGGTCGTGTCGCCGTTGTTGACGAATGGAATCAGACTATACAACTCGTCGTCTGAGCGATCATTAGCGGGAGTTGCTGTCGGAACGGGCGGATTGGCGTTGGTGTCGCCAATGCCGCCGACCGTAATCAACGCGCCGTTAGAGACCATTCCATCATCCGCACCGCCGGCTGATGTCGTTAAACGTGCCGCCGGTCTCGTGTTGGTACCAACATCAACCCGACTAAATTGGGCACTGCTGGTACTAAACGAAATACCGAGTGACAAATCAAGCAAAAAGCCTGTCGCACTCGTATTAATCGGATTGCCGAGTAGCACCGAGAAAGTATCTCCGGTAGAACGTTGTCCGCCAAAAAAAAGCACCACGGTATTGCTGGTCGTCTGATTCGGGTCGTTAAAGATTACCGCCAAAATCTCGCCGTCTATGCTACCGGTTCTGGTGGCGTTCTCTGCAACAGTAAAGTCCACCAATCCGGCTGGGGCGGCATCAATCGTGGGTTTGACCAACGAAGTAACGTCTCCACGATAACTGTTAACGGTGCCGAAGCCAAAAACATTAGCAAATGTTCCATTAAAAGTAACGGGAGATCCGTTAATCGTAATGTCCGTATTGCTAATTACGCCGCCGCCCGGAGTGGTAGCGGCAAATAAATAGGCTACTCTGACGGTTGCGCCCGCCGGTTTCTGCACCGATACGATACCGGACGCATTGTTTGTGCCGATAGCGTCCGTCGAAAGGGTAATATTTCCGTTCTCGGTGGTAAATGGAGCAATCTGTGCCTGTGCCGACGGCGCGGCAGCCAAGACAAATAATCCTGTAACTAATGCCAATGTCAAAGCGATAAAGTTGTTTCGCATATTTGACGAAATAAACTTTCTAAAGTTTTTCATGATTTAGGTCTCCTTCTAAAATATAATATTTACCTCTCAACTCTGAGGCGTAAAAAAGTGGCAAGTTGGTCGAAAATAATTTTTCATTGTTTTCGACTTCATTTGTTTGAAAAGTAGGTTGAATGTAACGCCACCACCTGTTGATTGATGTCGTGAGAACTTTGCTATTCTCACTTTCATTAAATATAGTCAAAACAATAAACTAATTTATACTGAAACAATTAGCACGTTGCCAATCAGACAATTAAAACTTAGCGTTATACTTTTCAAACGGTTTTGAAAGAAACTCAAAACGGAAGTCTTGTTTGTGTTTTAATAATCAAACAAGAGATACCGCTTTATGGTTAAGCTTGCACCAATAAACATAAAAGAGGTTGTCGGGCAAACAAACGAATTTTTGTTAAAATTGAAGTAACGAAAAGATTTTCGGCTTCAATTTGCCAAAAACTCCGGTTCACGATTCTTAATCTCAAAGAGAAAATCGTCTACAAATAAATATGTAACTCAATTTAACGAAACATTGACGAGAAGTCAATAGTTTTTTTGCGTAAAATTTATTTATTTATTTTCTTAACCTTAACCGAACATTGAGTAAATAATGTAGGTTATTCTAAGAATGATGGCTGAAATTATTTTTACATTACCTTCGTTTGCCAAAATAAACTGGTTGTTGCAGATTTTGGGCAAACGCGAAGATAGTTTTCACGAGATTTGCACGGTTTTTCAGACTGTTTCATTGCACGACAACCTTTCTTTTTCTCACTGCGATGAAATCTTTTTGACTTGTCAAGATAAGCAAATACCGACTGATGAGAGAAATTTGATAGTCAAAGCCGCGCTTGAGTTAAAACAAAAATTCAATATCAAAACGGGCGCGAAAATCCATCTGGAAAAAAACATTCCCGCACCCGGCGGACTCGGTGGCGGTTCGTCAAACGCGGCGGTGGCGTTGTTTGGTTTAATAAAACTTTGGGAAATCGAGATTGATGCGGCGGAATTGTTAAAAATCGGCGCGAAATTGGGTTCGGATGTGCCGTTTTTTTTCGACGGCGGAACGGCACTCGGAATCGGGCGCGGAACTAAGATTTTTCCGCTTGCAGATATTTACGAAAAACAGATTTTAATCGTAACGCCGAATGTAAATGTTTCAACCGGCGAAGCCTTCACCAGATTAAATGCGCCGCGCTTGACAAATAAAACGTCAAAACGTATCCTTCAACTTTGCCGTGATGAGGCTCAAAGGCTTGATTTACGGCAGTCATTGTTGGTCAATGACTTTGAAAAGACGATCTTTAAAATTGAACCTGAAATAATGCGTGTTAAGCAAAAACTTTTAGATTTGAAAGCCAAACACGCTTTATTATCAGGTAGCGGAGCAAGCGTTTTTGCGGTGTTTGATGATAAAAATCAACTGCAAAATGCGTGTTCAGTGTTGAAACTTGAGCAAGATTGGCGTAAATTTATAGTCAGAACAGTTTCGCGCCTTGAATATCGGGCTTTCTTAAAGTTATAAGCAAAGTTGCTAGTTGAAAATTTTTGATTCTTATTGGGGCGTCGCCAAGTGGTAAGGCACCGGGTTTTGGGTCCGGCATTCGCAGGTTCGAATCCTTCCGCCCCAGCCAATTTATTAAAAGTTGACGGGCAACTTTACAAAAAAAGTTGCTCGTCATTTATTTGTATTCGCCAAACAAATGAGCGTAACAGGCAATATCAAAGTTTTTTCCGGCAACGCGCATCCGCTACTTGCCGAAGAAATTTGCAACCATCTGAGTTGCGATTTGGGCAAGGCAAGCACCGACCGTTTTTCCGACGGCGAGTTTAATTTTCAGATTGAGGAAAATGCGCGTGGTGCAGACGTTTTTATCATTCAGCCGACTTGTCCGCCGACTGACCGACATCTGATGGAATTGCTGATAATGATTGACGCATTTCAGCGGGCTTCGGCGGAGAGAGTTACCGCAGTAATTCCATATTTCGGTTATGGGCGTTCCGATAAAAAAGACCGTCCGCGTGTGCCGATTGCTTCCAAACTTGTCGCTAATCTGATTACGACGGCAGGCGCGGAACGAGTTTTAACTGTTGATTTACACGCTTCGCAGATTCAAGGATTTTTCGATGTGCCGGTTGACCATCTTTTTGCCGCGCCGGTAATTGTTGACTATTTTCGGGAAAATCCGGTTGAAAATATGATTGTCGTCGCGCCCGACACCGGCGGTGCGGAACGCGCCCGCGCTTACGCGAAACGCTTGAACACTGGTTTGGCACTTTGCGATAAACGACGCGAAAGGGCAAATGTCGCCGAAGTGATGAACGTCGTCGGCGATGTCAAAGGCAAAAATTGTTTGATAATTGACGATATGTGCGACACCGGCGGCACGATTTGCAAAGTCGCCGACGCGCTTTATGCCAACGGCGCAAATGATATTTACGCTTGTTTCACCCACGCCGTTTTGTCGGGGAACGCGATTGAAAGATTGACCGCTTCGCATCTGAAAAAGGTCATCGTAACCAATACGATTCCGTTATGCGAAAAAGGTCAAAAAATGAAGGATGAAGGTCGAATTGAAGTATTGAGCGTCGCAAAATTGCTGGCAAAAGCAATCAAATCAATTCACGATGAAACAAGTGTTTCATCTTTGTTCATTTAATAATTCCAGATTCCAGATTTCAAATTCCAAACTGAAGAATCAAACAAGTCTGGAATTTGGGATTTGGGATTTGGGATTAGGAATTTTAAAAATATGGCAGATAAAGTTGTAGTAAAAGCTGAAAAAAGAGAAGATCGCGGCAAAAATGATGCGCGTCGTCTGCGAAGTGCGGGCAAAGTTCCGGTTATCGTTTATGGCGGTGGCGGCGAAAGCGTGGCGGCGGCGGCTGATTTGAAGGATTTAGCGGCGATTTTGCGTTCCGATACGGGACAAAACACGATTTTTACCATTGATATGGCTGGCGAAGGCACGAATGACGTGATTTTTCACGACCGTCAGATTGATCCGATAAAAGGTCGCCTGATACACGCTGATTTACGCCGTTTGGCAAAAGGTGAAAAAATCGAAGTAACCGTTTCGATTCATCTGATTGGTGAAGCCGCCGGATTAAATGAAGAAGGCGCGGTGTTAAATCAACAGTTACGAGAAATCAAAGTTTTATGCGAACCAAGCAAGATTCCTGAATTTATCGAAATTGACGTAACTAATCTGGAAACCGGCGAATTCATCCATGTTTCCGATTTAAAGGTCGCCGAAGGTGTTGAAATTCTTGAATTGCCCGAAGCCGTAGTCGTTTCGATAGTCGTGGTTAAGGAAGAAGAACTCGAACCGCAGACTGAAGAAACGACTGAACCGGCAATTGTCGGCGCGGAAACCGAGAGTGAAGATAAGTAGGCAGTAGGCAGTTATCAGTTATCAGTCAACAGTTATCAGATAACCTATAACTGATAACTGTTGACTGATAACTGATAACTGTTATGAATTGGCTTATCGTCGGTTTGGGAAATCCGGGTTTGCAATACGAAAAAACGCGACACAATCTCGGCTTTATGCTGATAGATAAGTTGGTGCGTGAGTTTCAAACGGCAGTCAGACGCGAAGAATGTCGCGCTTTGATTGGACGCGCTCTAATTGAAAATAAAACAGTCGAACTCGTCAAACCGCAGACTTTTATGAATTTGAGCGGCGAAGCGATTAGCTGTTTGTTGAAAAAAGATAGTCGAAGTAGTTCACAATTGATTGTTATTTCGGACGATTTGGCTTTGCCATTTGGCAAAATTCGCTTGCGCCCGAAAGGTTCGGCAGGTGGACATAACGGCTTAAAGTCAATCAATGAGTGCTTAAACACGCAAGATTATATTCGTCTGCGAATCGGGATTCAGCCCGAACATCAGATTAGTAATACGAGAAATTTCGTCTTAGAAAGTTTTTCCAAAACAGATTTGGAAATAGTTGAAAAAGTTTTAGAACAAAGTGCCGACGCAATTCGCGCCGTCTTGTCTGACGGCATTGAAAAAGCAATGGCAATGTATAATTGATTTTGGATTTTAGATTTTGGATTTTGGATTGCAAAAATTAAAGTTGAAACTTTAACTCTGAAATAATCCAAAATCTAAAATCTAAAATCCAAAATCGAGAAAAGCCTTCTTGCTTCATCTCCGAGAGATGAGGCTTGATTAGCCAAAAGGAGGAAATAAATTGGCAAAGAGAGTATATGAGGTGATGTTTATCGCCGCGCCGGAAACGGCAGATGAAGATATTGCAAAATTAAATGAGTCAATCACGAATCTGATTGAAACCGAAGGCGGAAGTGTCGTTAAACTCGAAGATATGGGACGACGCAGACTCGCTTATCCAATCAATAAGAAAACGGACGGTTATTACGTTTTATTTGAAATCGAAGGTTCGGGACAAGAAATTGCCGAACTCGAACGGCGGATGCGCGTCAATGATACGATTATGCGCTATCTGACCGTCAGAGTTGACGAAGAACGCAAAACGGCGCAAAAGCTAACCGACAAACGCGAAAGTCGTCAGAAGCGAAATAACGAAAGAAGCCGAACTTCGGTGAAAAAAGATGTTACCGAAGAAATGATGGCAGCCCAAGATATTCAAGAGGAGGAATAAATAAAAATGGATAAGAAACCAAAAAAATTCGATGGAGAAGACGAAATACTCGATGTTGATTTGGGCAATGAACTGCGAAATGAAAAAATGCCGCGCCGCTATCAACGCCGGCGGCAAAGTCAATTTGTTCCCGATTATATTGATTGGAAAGATGTTGATTTCTTGAAAAGATTTACGCCCGAACGCGGTAAAATTATGCCGCGTCGCATTTCAGGAGTTTCCGCCAAAGACCAACGCCGCGTTGAACAAGCAATCAAACGCGCCCGTGCAATGGCGTTAATCCCGTTCGTTACAGACTAAAAGCAGGAGGAATTTAAAATTATGGCAACGACAAATGTTCTTTTACGCGAAGATGTCGAAAATCTTGGCGGACGTGGTGAAATCGTCAAAGTAAAAGCCGGTTATGCGCGAAACTTTCTGCTTCCGCAAGGCATTGCAACACAGGCGACCAAAGGAAATATCAAACAGGTTGAGCAAGAACGCTCAGTGCTTTTGAAAAAAGCCGCAAGTGAAAAATCAACCGCCGAAGCGCAAGCCGAACAAATGAA
>JANOXW010000595.1:0-1794 GCA_031418635.1 Acidobacteriota bacterium | reverse complement strand
GAAATACGTCGTGCCGATTCACGGCGAATATCGGATGCTTTTCCGCCACAAAGAATTTATCAAGAATCATATCGAAGGTTATTCGGACGAAAACGTGATTTTGATTGAAAACGGCGATTTTTTGGAAATTGACGATTTTGGCGCGAGAATTTCGTCGCATACCGATTTTGGCAAAACATTTATTGACGAAGGACACAGCGGCGAAATTGATTACGACATCGTGCGTGACCGCAAAAAACTTGCCGCTAGTGGAATGATTTCGCTGGTTGTAACGATTGACAAAGACACCAAAGAGTTAAAACAAGAACCGCAAATTACGCTGCAAGGCGTAGCCGGAATTGACGCACTTAACGGAACATTAAAAAGCGCACGACAATCGGTTGGCGATGCGGTTATGGCGATGAAACGCGAAGATTTTAAGGACAAAAATTCAGCGGCGGAAAATTTGCGCGTTCATCTGAAAAGATTTATCCAAAAACAAACCGGCTCAAAACCCGTGATTGTGCCGACGATTATTGAGGTATAAGACGATGAAGAAAAAATATCTTTATTTGATGGTTATGGCTATTTCTTTGATATTTGTTTCAAATGTTAAAGCAGATACGGACAATAAATTTGTAACCACCAAATATTTTTCAAAAAATCGGAAGTTCTATGTCATAGTTACGCCTGATAAAAAAGCGACTCTTCGCAATGGTAGAAAAAATATTTGGACTCAATTGCTTCCCGACTTGCCGGGCAAATTGTTGGTTTCGGATGATGGAAAAAGAGTGATAATGATTGAAAATTATTATGGCAATAATAATGATCGCAAAAAGGAAGTTTTAATTTTCTTTGACGAAAAGGGAAATAAACTAAAAAGTTATGATTTGGAAAGTCTAGCTGACTTTAATAACGTGCTTCATACCAATTCGGGTTCGCAGTGGTTGGAAAATTATGAAGTGGATCAAGCGGAAAACGAGTTGATTATCAATACAGTAGTTCTTTCTTGCCCGCTAATCGAGAAAAATTCTAAAGTTATAGATTTAAAAAAGATTGACGAATGTAAAAAGCCTAAACCAAACGAGACAATTAAATTTTCCCTTTCTGACGGAAAGTTGCTTTCTCGCACAAAAACTGAAACCGTTGCAAAATAAAGGTGTTGGAATTTTTTAAGCTGAATTATGAACGGACATTTAAATACGAATTTGCAAATTACGACGCGACCTCTAATTTTTGAAGGCGAGGAGATTTTTTATCCTGAAAGCGACGGAAAACCTATGGCTGAAACTGACAAACACCGCAATTTGATGGTGGAATTGATTGAATCTTTGAAAAAATTTTACGCCGAAGACTCTGAAATTTATGTTACGGGCGATTTGTTTTTGTATTATCTCGAAGGCGTTCCGCAAGAATGTGTCGCGCCTGATGTGATGGTTTGTTACGGTGTGCCGAAAAAAGAACGGCGAATTTATAAACTTTGGGAAGAAAAAGTCGCGCCGTCCATTGTTATCGAATTGGCTTCGCACAGCACTTACAAAAATGACCGCGAAGGAAAGCGCGATTTATACGAATTTCTCGGCGTAAAGGAATATTTTATTTACAATCCCGAATATCCGAAAACATTGCCGTCATTGTTGGCTTATCGGTTGCAAAACGGCGAATATCAAAAAATCAGTATCGAAAACGGGCGAATTTTTAGTGAAGTTTTAGGCTTAGATTTGGTTGATACGGGCAACACTTTGCGCTTGTTTAATCCGCAGACCGAAAAATTTTTGCCGAGTCTTGCCGAATTATTTCAAGCCGCTGAAAAAG
>JANOXW010000594.1:0-4604 GCA_031418635.1 Acidobacteriota bacterium | reverse complement strand
AGATGTCAAAGACGAAAAAATCGAGCTTTTCGAAATGCTCGGACTGACAAATCACGTTACTTTGAATTAGTAGAGAGTGGAGAGTGAAGAGACAATCTTTCTACTCTCCACTCTTTACTCTCTACTCTCCACTAATTAAATGGAAAATCAACAAAAACTAATCCACACATTCGGCGCGTTGGCGGAACTCGGTTCGGAAGTTTCGCAAAAGCAAAATTTTCAAGATATGATGCGGACATCACTGCATTTGCTTCTCGGAAGTTTGGCGATTATGCGCGGCGGCGTGGCGCGTTTTTCGCGGTTCGGACACGAATTGAATATGCTTGTCGTGCGAAATATGGGCGAAGATTTTCCGCTTTCGATGAGTCTTTGTTACGAAGACGAGCGGCAATTTTTGGTCAACGGTTTGTTTCCGATTGAAGTCGCGCAGGCAAAAGTTTTGCCGTTTTTTCAGGTTTATGACCGGAGTTTCGACCGCAAAAAAATCGAATTGCTCGTGCCTTTGATTATTCGTGATGAAATTGTCGGCGTGATTTTGTTGGGCGAAAAGGCGAACGGCGAAGCGTATTCCGATTACGACAAAGAAATTATTTGTGCCATGGCGCGGCACATCGGAGTCGGCATCGCGCAGCGCAATCTAATGGCGGAATTAGAACGCCGCGCCGACGAAAATCGCAAACTTTACGACGATTTGAAAATGACTTACGCCGACACGGTCAAAGCGTTTGCGACGGCGATTGACTGCAAAGACAAATATACCGAAGGGCATTCGGTTCGCGTTGGCAAATATTCAGAAATCATCGCGCAGGAATTAGGTTATGACGCAAACGAAATCGAAGGCGTGGCAGTCGCCGGATATTTGCACGATGTCGGAAAATTGACCGTCGAACGCAATATCATCAACGCGCCGTATCGCATCAACGCCAAAGAATCTGCCGAATTAAACAAGCATCCGTCCGTCGGATACGAGATTTTATTGCCGATTCATCATCCTTACACAGACGTTCCGCTTGCTGCAAAATATCATCACGAACGCTTGGACGGACGCGGTTATCCCGACGGTTTGATTGACCGCGAAATCCCGTATGTTGCGAAAATAGTGAACTTAGCAGATTCGTTTGACGCAATGACAACCGACAGACCATACAAACGCCGTCGTCCGGCAAACGAAGTCATCGAAGATATGCAGAGAAACGCCGGCAAACAATTCGCGCCCGAAATCGTTACGGCGTTTTGCAGTGCGATGTTAAAAGAATTAACGGGCGAAACCAAGCAGAAAAAGTTTCGCCGAATGCTTGGCAAAGATTATATGGAAGCCGAAGGAATCGTGCCGATGCTCAAAAACGCGCTCAACGGAATTAGCGCAACTTCAAGTCTTACTTTTGTAAATTTGGATTGATGATTAAATTAAAAGCGGAAACCCGACTTAAACAAAGAGGTTTAATTCACCATTTTCCATTCACCACTTATCATTATCTGCCAAAGGTTCAACAATGTATGCAGTAAATTTGAAACTGCTTCCTTTCTTCACAAAAATCAAATGAGCCGCTTAGTCGGTTGAAAAAACATAACTGCCATCGTCGTCTTTGGAAAACAACGGATTTTTCTCTGTCAGAAACTGTTTCGGGGATTTACCGAAAATCTCGCTGAATCTTTTGAGAAATTGAGATTTTGACATCGTGCCTTCGTCGTCCGCGCCAAAACCGTATTTGAACGGAAAGAGCGTCATCGCCGCAACCGCTGTTTTATCATTATTTTCGACCGCACTCTTAAACTTTGCAAAAAATGTCCGAAAGGTTGCCGGACTCGAACTAAGCCGTTTCTCCTGTGCTTGCGCCGTTTGATTGGTTATGACAAAAAGCGTCAAACCCAGAACGAATAAGAAACTAAGTTTTTTTATCATAAAAACAAAATGAGTGCGCGTCCATTGGTTAGCGACCGACGCTTCAATGCCATTGCCAGATACGACCATAGACCAACTTTTACAATAGTTGAAGTCTCCAATAGCTGCACAGTAACAGCGATACAAGTTCAAAATAGAACAAGGTCACTGCAAATAGGCATCATCGGCGACATTTCCGGTTCAATTCAAAGATTCTTCTCAGCAAACTCAAAACGCCATCCGGCGAAATTAAAGTAGCCCGCCACAGACAGCAGTTTTGGCGGGATGGTCAAACTCTGTGCTTGACTAATTCTTTCATAGCTGATTTGTTCGGCATTCCGTCATCTTTAGGAACGCTTCTTAAATACAGTTATCAACAACCCGCATAATGCACAAAAGGTGTCCTGACTTCCATAACTTTCTTGCCATTGACAAATTTCCGCAATGTTCCTTCCAAAGTTACGCCATATCCTTTTTTCAGAAACTCTCCTTCAAAGTTGTAACTTACGCCTCCAACTTTCGCAGTTGAAAATTTTAAGTTTTTATCGGTTACGGAAACAGATGTGAATTTATACCAAGGCTGAACGCCTCTGACTTCTCCCCAAGCGACTAACTTGCCTTTCTTCCCTCTGACCTGTAAATCAAATTGTATAAATTTCTCCAATTCATCCGACGGACGATTTAAAGGGTGATAATCACCCGAAGGACTAAAGACTTCAGACGCTTCTTCGTTATTCGGGAGTTGGACGGAGTGAACCTCAACATTATCAAAACTTTGCTCGGCAAAAGGCTTCTCCGCTAACGGCAGGTCAACTTGAGCAGAAAAATCTTGTCGTGTGTTTGAAAACGTAAGCGAAGAAAAAAAACCGCTTACCCAGACGCTAGTAATACCGATAATGAAGGCAAGAATTGTTGCAACAAGTTTGAATCTTGGATTTTTCATAATTAACCTCAAAACGAATATACCATAGCAAGCGAAGATACCGAACTATTTATTAATACCAACGCCGTTGATAATAATCAAAATTCTGCGTGTTATCAAGTTTTTTCTTAATCGAAATTACTTGCGACGCAGTTCCGAGATTCTTTTCAAAAGTTGGGGCGCGAGTTTCATTGTTTGAAAAAGCGAACCTGACGCGAAATATTTGGCGAATCCGCGAAAGGTTTCGATGGCGTTTGCGCCATAAGGCATCCACCAAGCGTCGGGCAAAATCGCTAGTTTGTTGATGTGAATATGTTGCGGTTGAACGAGTTCCATCAATCCTTCGATGCCGTGCGTTCTGCCGTTGCCCGAATTTTTGAAGCCGCCCCACGGCGTTTGTCCGATGCCGTGCGTGTAGAGAACTTCATTGACGCAGACCGAACCGGCTTCGATTTTTTCGGCAACTCGCTTGCCTTTTGCCAAATCGCGTGTCCAAACGCTTGCCGTCAAACCGAATTCCGAATCGTTTGCTAAACTAATCGCTTCAGCTTCGGTTTTGAACGTGGCAATCGGCAATGTCGGACCGAAAGTTTCTTCTTGCATCGCCCGCATTTCGTTGGTTGCGCCGGAAATTACGGTTGGTTCAAAAAATAAATCTTTACTTTTTCCGCCCGTTAAAATTTTTGCGCCGGCTTTTTCAAAACTTTCAACGTGGTCTTTGACGATGTTTAGCTGTCTTTCCGAAGACATTGCGCCAATCGAAACGCTTTCGTCGTTGCCCGCGCCTTGCTTTAAGGTTTTGACTTTTTCGACGATTTTGCACGTTAATTCTTCGACGGCAGATTCTTCGACATACAATCTTTCAACCGACGAACAACTCTGTCCTGAATTGCAAAACGCGCCCCAAACTGCGCCTTGTGCCGCAAGTTCGAGATTTGCGTCGGCAAAAACAACCATCGGGTCTTTGCCGCCCAATTCCAAAACTACCGAAGTTAAATTTTTCGCGGCAGATTCGGCGATTTTTTTGCCCGTGGCGACGCTTCCCGTGAACATTATTTTGTCTGGCGCAGATTCGACCAAAGCCGCGCCCGTTGCGCCTGCGCCCGTAATAACTTGGACGATATTTTCTGGTAATCCGGCTTTTTCAAAAATTTCGCCGATTTTCAAACCAATAAACGGTGTCAGTTCCGAAGGTTTCAAGACAACCGTATTTCCCGCCATCAAAGACATTACGGTTTCGCCCAGCGGAATCGAAAACGGATAATTCCACGCCGGAATAATGCCGACTACGCCAAGCGGTTGATAAACGATTTTTGATGAACGTCCCAAAAGTCCATAAAGACCGATGCCGATTTTACGCGGTTTGAGAAGTTTTTCAGTGTTTTTGGCAAAATACTGCATCAAATCCAAAACCGGCGCAATCTCCATCGAAAGAGCTTCGGCAACAGGTTTGCCCGATTCGTCGGAGATTAACCGCGCAATCTCGTCCATTTCCGCCAAAATAACTTCTCGCGCCCGCATTACAATTTGCCGTCTTTCAGCAAATGCAGTCTTGCGCCAAACCTGAAATGCCTCCCGTGATTTTTCAACCGCTTGATTTACCTCTTCGGCAGAAGTTACGGCAACGCGCCCGACTTCTTCGCCCGTTGCCGGATTGTAGGAAATAATTTCTTCGCTCGTTATTGGAACTGAAAGAACCGCGCTCATTTGTTTTTCTCCTCTGCTCAAGAATTCTACTGTTTAATATAAAACGAAAGCGGGAATTTTAATAATCATTCGATACTCTTACGTGAAATCAAA
>JANOXW010000593.1:0-9072 GCA_031418635.1 Acidobacteriota bacterium | reverse complement strand
CAACAGCGAAGTTTTCAACCAAAATTTCCGAACGAATTTTTGCGGTTGGTATAGCCGGCGGAAATGCTCGACCTTCGAGCGGCTATGCTTTTCAAAGAATTCAACAGCACACGGCAAAAATCGCCCGATCAGTCGTTAATCGAGAAAAAATCTCTGAGAATTTTGCTTCATCCAAGTATAATTTTTATGATTCGGTTTTTCTGGAAGCAATTGCCCGCAATCCTGAATTCGGCAAGAACTTTTTTATGAAAATGTTTGAAAATGTCGGTTCGGATTCGTTAATCAAATTTCTAACTGATGAAAGTTCCTTTTTTGATGATTTAGCGGTGATTTCCGCATTGCCAACATTTAAGTTTGGAGAAGCAGTCTTGAGAAGTTGGTGGAGAAAATTCGGAGCGAAAGACAGAAAAGATGAAATATTTCAAATTCCGCAAAGCCCTTTACCTAATTCCGTGGATAAGTCTGTTCGGCGGTTGGTTGCTCGGTGAATTAACTGATAAAAATTCAGAGATTTTGGGAGCGTGGCTTTTGCTTGTCAGCTCATTATTCTTTGGCTTACCACACGGAGCATATGATTTTTGGATTTTATTTGATTCTACTCACCGCACGCCAAAACCCTTTCGTTCGCTCTTAATTCGTCTATTAATTTATCTTTCGCCGGCTCTTTTAGTAATCGGCATTTGGTGGTTTTTGCCAAGTGTGATTTTAGTGGCTTTTTTAGGTTTAACAGTTTGGCATTTTGGTAGTGGCGATGCAATTTGGGCAAACGATAATCGCTATCAATGGATTTTGGAATCAATTGGACGCGGTTTAATCATAATTTCCGCTCCGTTGGCTTTTCATCCGATAGAAAGCGGGTCTGTCCTAGGAAAACTTGATGCTTATTCAAGCGAAAAACTCATTTTATTAGCTCCATACGGTTTGATAATTGGGATAATTTTATTTTTGATTAGGTATTTTAATGGTTTTAGAAAAACTCAAAATATTTTATCGTTAGTTGAAATCGTCTTTCTGTTGGTATTTTTTCGGTTAACCACTCCGCTTTTAGCCGTGACAATTTATTTAATCGGAGTTCATTCGTGGCGACATCTATTAAGGCTCGATTTATATGAAAAAGATCATCAAGTGCCGACAAAATCAATACTAAAAATTATCCGACACTTTCATCAAAGAGCTTTGCCGATTACAATTATTTCTTTAGCCGGTTTAGGATTAATTTATTGGATGTGGGCGTTTAACCTTTCAGATTTGGCAAATTATACTTCTGCGTATCTGGTTCTACTCTCTGCTCTGACATTGCCCCACGCCATTTTAATCACTCAAAATGAATTGAATCGTCAAATATCAAGTTCAGCATAATAAACAACAGAAAATGAAACATGAAGAGATTTTAACGAAAATGTTTGGGATGTTGACACGCGGCGTAGCTGACCGTAAATTTCCACTACATAAACTTCTGTCGTCTGCAAATAGACTCCAAAGCATTGTTTATCAATAATTACAGATTACGCTCACGCTTGACACATAGCTAAAATCTACTGTCCGCCAACGAACTATTTATGAAAGTTGTCTATTAGTTCTTAAAATATGCCGCATTCATTTTTACAAAACCAAGTGGCGAAGCGTTGGCGAAAATCGCGGAAATGGCTGATGCACAACAGCTTCGTCCGGTTGTCGGTATGGAAATCTCGCTCGAAAATGCACGTCAGGCACACGAATCAAAAGGCGGAAGCGGAAAGATTATCATCAATGTCGGAAAAGCATAAAAACTAGGGACAAAAACAAACTTTGAAAAATAATCATTAGTTTTGTTCTAATTGTCGGAGCGGTTCTACATAATATTCGGAATTGTCATCGGTGAAGTATTGGCAATGACCGATTTGTTATTGAATTTATAACGGCTGTTTGGAATAATTATCGGCGTAGTCGGATTTTTATTTTCTATTCCAATAAAATTAACCAAAGGTTTTTCAAAAAAGGCTTTTAACACAATATAAAAAGCCTCTTTCCGTAAAATTAGTGATGTTCGTCAACGCCTTCCGGTTTGCCGTGATAAATCTCACTTCCACTTCAGACAAATTCCTTCGCCTTTTCCGCCTGTCCGAATGTCAATACTTTTTCATTTATTCCTATAACTAAAAGCCAGACACACATTCCGATTTCGCCAAAGGCTGCGGGCTTTGACGCAATATTTGAAATTAGGCTTCCGCCATAACTTTCAAACATCGTATTACCGACAAAATTGACGAGATAACCACAGCATCCGAGCATTAGCAAAATACCTAAAATTTTCGGCAACAAGCCTGATTTATAAACCAACCAGCCAAAAGGGAAAAGCCAAAGTCCCCAAAAAATGTGTAGAATCAAGATGCCGTTTTCGTAATTTTCGAGCAAAAGCATCATTTGCGATTGAATCTGCGATTGGTTAAAAAAATTCAAATAGTTTGTGCCGTTGATAAGTGTCAAAACTCCGTATTTGTTTTGCAAATTGAGCATCGAAATCGGCACGCTCACAACCGATAAAATTATCATCAACTTTGCCGCAATTTCATTAACCGAATTGAGCAATTTATACAAAACGAACGGTAGCAAAAGAAATGAAACGTAACAAATTGCACTGCTGACAATGCTCATTCTGAAAAGCGTTTGTGATTCGGTGATTTGTTGGAAAGTTTTTGCCGCATCGCCCCAAACAATCAACTTTGTAGGGACATAAGCTAGGCTGAAAACGCCTGTTATCACAACAATTAGATAAATCAAACCCGACAATCTTGCGGTATTTTTGTTTGCACCAAGTTTCATTCACTCTCGCCCTCAACTCTTTCCCAATGCCACACATACCAAACGATGAGTGATGTCAGACAAATTTCAACGATTGCATAAAAAACATAGAAACTCCGCCAGTCGGAAATAGAACTCACGCCAACCAATGCCACAAAAAGCGTGAAAAATATTCCTAAGGTAATGTTCGACATTCTGTTAAGAAAAAGTTTTAAAATGACGGACAAACAAACCATCAACGCGGGAATCAGCAAAAGAAACGCCGCGATAAAAAGTTTTGTCGGACTGTCCAACATATTTATTCCGGTCATTAAACCTTCAACTTTCTTCAGGACATCCAATTCAAAATAGTCGCCATATAAATAGCAAAAAGTAACTGTCGCCCATAAAGCCGCAAGTTTAAACTTGCGGTTAATTTTAAAGTTCTGCAAATCCTTTTTTTTCACAAATTCACAATTTGTCTTTCTAAATTTATCTGCTGATTTCCTTGAGGTTGGATAAAAGATATACGGACTTTCAGGCTAAAAAGTTCAACGCAAAATAAAATCAAAACTCCGACAATAAAAAGGACGAAGCGGAAACTTCGTCCAATAAAACTGATTTATAAAAATTTTTAATGATGCTTTTTAGCACCTTCGGGAATATTCCCTTGATAAATCTCACTTCCTTTATCAACAAATTCCTTCGCCTTTTCAGTCATTCCGACTACCAATGCTTTTTCTTTATTATCGTTGCGATAAAGTTGCCAACATATCTTCCAAGTTTTTCATTGTCAAAGCATATCCTTCCTTGAAGCCCATTTCAAGAATCTTCTCCATCCGTTCAAGGGATTCATTATAAATAGAAATACTAACTTTCGTCGTTCCGTTTTGTTCGCTGAAATTATAATCCCAATCAGAACCCGGCAATTCAGGGTTTTCATCCTTGTCGGCAAAAGCATTTAACATTTTGAAGTTGGTTTTTGGACTAATGGAAGTAAATTCCTGAATTGACCAACGCTCTTCTCCTTCCGGGCTGACCATCGCATAAAATCTTCGCCCACCGACTTCAAAATTCATATATTTTGTTTTAGATACCCAAGGTTTTGGTGCCGTCCATTGGTCAAGAATTTCCTGTTTGGTAAAAGCATCCCAAACCAAGGAAAGTTCGGCAGCGAATTCTCTGGTTACGATTACCGTTTTGGTTGTTTTGTCAACGGTAAATTCAAATAGCAAATCGTTATTCATTTTTTCTCCTTTTTAATTGTTGATAATACTTCGTCAAGTTGATTAAATCGGGTTTCCCAAATCTCTCTGAACCGGTTCAACCATTCGTCAATCTCTTTCATTTTTTCAGTTTCAAGCGAGTAATAAATTTCCCGTCCAAGTTGCTCTTGCACAACCAATTCGCACTCGGTGAGTATTTGCAGGTGTTTTGAAACTGTCGGACGTGCCGTATCAAAATTTGCCGCGATGGCACCCGCTGTCATTGATTGTGCAGCAACCAACAAAAGTATCGCCCGCCGTGTCGGGTCTGCGATAGCTTGGAATACGTCTCTTCTTAAATCCATAAATGTAGTCACTTAACTACACATAGAATATATGAAGTCAAGTGGCTACGCAAATGGGTTTTGTTGTTTTTTGTTTTTAAGTGATTTTAACGATGATAATCCTCGCTTTCGGAATCATTGCCTTGATAAATCTTGCTTCCTTAATTAACAAATTACTTTATGAAGTTTTAAAAAAACTGTTTATGAGATTGAAATGATTTTACGGTTGGAAAAAATTTTGCGTCAATTTCCGACGCGGAAAACCGAAGTTTTCGTAGTCGAATTTCTCAGCAAAATTCTTGTCACGTTTCGTTTGTCGCGTCCGAAAAGACGATGCCAAAAGTCCACGCCCAAGACCAAGACGGAAAACCGCGAACCAAGACCAAGACCAAGACAAATTTGAGCGAAAAGACGGGACTCGAACCCGCAAAACATTCCGCTTAAATTTACGGTTTTCCCGATATTGTTTGTGTCTTTCGACATGCGTTTTTACCAAAGATTGGTTTGGACGCGATTCCCGAAAGCTATTCCAACCGCTCGAAGAAAACTCACACCAAAACACCGTTAAAATTCACAACAAAGTTGTAAATTTCTTCGAGCGTTTTCGGCAGGAGAATCTTCAAGTCCGCTGCTTCCTTGACGAGTGTTAATCGTCTGGATTGAAGAACGCTGCGAAGCCGTTCGTCCGCCTCGCGTTTCTTCTTTTGCAATTCCGTGTAATCGTTGAGCCGCGTTTGAAAATCCTTTTCGGCTTCGATCTGTTTGGCGTTCAGCTCGTTTTGCAGACGGGCTTTATACCAATTTAATTTCTTTTCAAATTCACGCCGTAAATCGTGCAGAGTGTAGAAAGTTTTCTGAGCTTCTTCGGGCGTGTAAACCGAAACGACTTCGGCGATGTGCGTTTTCGTGCCGCCTTGCCCCGAATTTAATTCCTCGCGTTCATAGCGAACGCCTTCAAAACTTTCCTGTGCGAGTTTGTCCAAAACGCCGTTCGGATGAATCTTTTTGCCGAGATGCGCGACCTGCGCTTCGAGCAGATAATATTCCGCACGTTCTTCCAAACTCCAAATTTGCAGTACGTTGTTGACGGTTAAAACTTCATTGACCGGATATTTGTCTTCCTCTTTGTCAAAATCGTTAAACTTTTGGTCGCCTTCCGCAAAATCTTTGACATCAACTGTTTTTAGATAATCAACGACGGTATTTTTCGCCTTGATCGCTTCCATCAAATACGCTTTCAAACCGTAAAGCTGTCCATCTTTCTGACAAACTTCAACCAGATTATCAATCTTTTTCGGAGCGACCAGCGTGACTTTTTTGCCGTCGAGTTCGGTGGTTTTGATAAAGCTACCCGTCTGATTCAGCAGACGCGTAACAGAATCGGCAATATCGCCCGCCTTGCCCGCGACCGTATTGGCATCGCTCATCGAAAGCCCTTCATCTGCAAAAAAGACTAGATTAAGTCCGATGACCTTTGAGATTTTTTCGTTTAAATTCAACATAATTATATTATTTAATGATGATCGTGTCCGCCTTTGGGTTTATTGCCTTGATAAATTTCCGCGCCCGTTTCCAAAAACTCTTTCGATTTTTCCGCCATTCCGACTGCCAACGCTTTTTCTTCCGCGACGTTTTGTACTTTCGCATATTCACGAACATCTTGCGTGATCTTCATCAAGCAGAAATGCTGTCCGCATACTCATTTAATCTTTGCTAATTTGAAATTTGCGTTATTTTCCAGACTGTTTTTGCGATTTCGGCTAATTTTTCTTGTCTCGACCTTACTTGGCTTGCTTTCCATTCAAGGTAATCAATATCTTTTGTCATTTTATACTGACTTTGTTGATAAATTATTTGCTTTTCTTCAAACGGCTTTGTGCCGCAATCGTTATTTTTAGCGAATTCAAGTAACGTCAAGTTACCCAACCGATAAATATAATTTTCCTGTTCTTCCAAAGAAAATGATGTTTCCCATTCTAATAGTGGATTTTCAGGCAGAATATGTTCAATGGTTGCGGTTTCATCTTCAAAATTTCTGTCGGTTTCGGCAATTTGATTCTCGATTGAATATAAAATGTAGCGTGCAAGTTTCTTTTTGCTTTTTGTGTTCACCTGTTTTGTTAAAAATAAATTGAGAAATTTTTCATCGTCCAAGTAAATACTCTTCAGTTCTTGAGCGATTTGTGAAGAGGTAGTTACTGTTCCGTTAAATAATTTCTTCGCAGCTTTATGAAAAGCTAATTCCTGCCTTTTCGGATCTAGGTTTCCGATAACATTGTAGCGAAATGCTATTACGGCACAAAATTGCAAAATATCTTCAAATTGTGAAGGTAATTTGAAATAAGATTCTAAAATCAACGGATATGGCTGAGTTACGCCAAAAAGCCTAAGTTCGGTCAGTCGCTTTCGAATGTTCTTATTTCCTTGCCACCTATCATCATTAGGATTCTTAAGTGCTGAATAAACGCCGGCATATTTTTCTAAGTCGTCCAGTAAAGCAAAGGTGTCTTCTTTTGTTTTTACCGAATTTCGCAAAGCCTTAAACAATTGTTCTTTGCGAACAATTTCGTAGCGGGAATGCCAAAAATATCGAAGAAACGTAGGAAATTTATCCAAACCTGTAATCTGAATAATTCGTTGCCATTGCTCTTTAGCTTGCCGTTTATCTTCATCACTATCGGCTGTTATTGAAAGAAGATAATTTTTCAGTAAATCAGAAATACTAAGTTCGATGCCACGCGAGTTCAGCGTTTCAAAAACTGTATATGCGTTTAAATCATTTTTAACGATAATTTGAATAAATAGTAGCTTTTCAGCAATTTGGTTTTGAAGAAAATCGGCAAGTGCCTGACCATTTTGTCCCGTGCCAAAAACCTCTTTAACTTTTTCGTAAAAATAATTAAAGGCTTTATTTAAAAGTTTGTTGGATGCCGATAACAGATTGATATTAATCGGCTCGCGTAATTGCACTAAAAAACTGCGGTAAAAAGACCCGTTATTTTCGTTTAGTTGTAGTTTATTTGAGTAACGAAGTGAAACAGCATCTCTTTTCCCGATATACTGCTCCTTAAGTTTTTCAATTCGTTCAGTATTTTCCTTATCTTCCTGTTCGGATTCAACTAAATCATTTAACCTTTTTATGATTGCCAGTGAAATCAGACTCAAAGTTGCTAATCGTTGCTGACCATCAATAACATTGAAATTTTTATTTTCAACGTCTTGCAAGACAATTGCTCCCATGTAATGAACTTCATTTCGGCTTTCTTTTACTGCTAAAATATCAGTCCATAAATCGTCCCATTGTTCTTCTTCCCAAGAATAATCACGTTGAAATTCAGGCACTTCATAACGCTTTCCGTTGGAAAAAATATCATTTAACGTGACCGTATCAGTAGCTAAAAGATTATACTGTGCCATAAAAACCCTCAGATTTGATGATAAACCAAAAGCAGAATTTCACAAAACATTGTGTATTACTGCTTTTTCTCAAAATAGTTTTGAAATTAATGATGCTCCTTCGCCCCATCAGGCAAATTCCCTTGATAAATCTCGCTTCCTTTGTCAACAAATTCCTTCGCCTTTTCCGCCGGTCCGAAGAGGTTTATTTGCGTATCCACAGCCACGCATCGCCGATTTCGTGGTCTTGCACAATTTCTTCAAAGACGAACCCGTTTTTCTCCAAGATTTTTGTCGAAGCATTGTTTTCAGGTGCGGTTTTGGCTGTAATTCTCAGGCTTGGGTCTGCCTTGTGAGCGATTGAAATCAGTTCCTGACAGGCGAATGAAGCAACTCCTTGTCTTTCAAATTCTTTGAACGTCCAATAGGCAATTTCGACATTTCCATCCTGCGGTTGTCCGACAAAGCCGCACGAGCCGACGATTCGGTTTTCTCTCATCACAAAGTAACCGACCCACGGCAAATCGAATCCGATTTTCGGATAAAGGTCTTCATACGCCTCCAACAATAGTCGGCATTCACTCGAATTATAGGCTTCATTCGTTTTGTCTTCGTATCTTTCGATTGCTCTCAATTTCATCTTGTCGCCTCTAATGATGCTCGCGTCCATCTTCGGGAACATTTCCTTGATAGATTTTAACACTCATTACCACGTTTTATTTATTTAGCGAGGCTATTCTTTACCGAGTTTTGATGAATTACGCGGTTTAAAACTTATTCAATTTTCACAGATGTTACATATTGTCCGTAGATGTATTGTCAGAAACTTATAAAATTGGAGGATGTTTGATACATCTCAGTCCTTAATAATTCTTGGTCAAAAAATCAGAAAAAGACGTGAAGAACTTGAACTATCTCAAGAAAAACTTGCTGAAAAATGTGATTTGACAGAACTTACATCAGTCTTTTAGAAAGAGGAAAACGAAATATTACCTTTACCAATTTGCTTAGACTTGCTGACGGTCTGGAAATTTCTGCATCGGAGTTGATAAAAGACTAATGGCACTAAATCCTCAAAATGCTCAACACGCTATTCAAATTCAAGCCGGAATTTTAGGCAGAAACGCGGGACACCGATTTGAAATTGATTTAACTGATAGGATAAACAATTTGCCGATGCCTTTTGCTCCTGTTACGTTACAAAATTTAGAAAATCATTTGTTTATTCAGAGTCCTGAAATCTCACTTTTGAACTATATTTGTTCACGCGAAAAACTATCGAATATTGAAAAAGTTACAGCTATTTCAACAGGAGTTTTAGCAACTTCGGAAGACGGCAGAAGATGGTTAAATGTAAATGGAGTTGA
>JANOXW010000592.1:0-2097 GCA_031418635.1 Acidobacteriota bacterium | reverse complement strand
TCGCCCGCTTCGGTCAATTTCACTTTGCCGCCCGCGCGGTCAAACAATTTCACGCCCAAATCTTCTTCGAGCGTTTTAATCTGCAAAGTAACCGCCGGCTGTGTCAAAAACAACGCTTCGGCGGCATTTGTAAAATTTAATTTCTCGGCGACCGTGCGAAAAACTTTTAAGCGAAAATCCTGCATTTTTATTCGTTCAGTGTTTTTCCTGTTTTTTCCAATCTACGCTTTTCCAATGCCGCTTTTTTGTCCGAAACTCTTTTCGCCTTCATCAAAGACAACGAAAGTTCGCGCAGTTGGTCGGTTTGACGCAAACGCCTTGTAATTGCTTCGCTCGACATATCAACTTTCTTCATTTTCTGTTTTTCATAAAGCGCAGAAAATTTTTATTCAATTTCGCCGACCTTTTTTATTTCCTGACGAAAACTAAAAATTCCCCAACCGATAAATGACAAGCCAAACACGAATACGAAAACCGCTAGCCAATTAAAGCCTTGTGCGACAATTTCCTTAAATCTGAGAAAAAAGCCCGAAAGAATAAATAATCCCCAAATCACGCGGCTACCGAGTTTGACGTAAGTATTTGACCGCATTTGTTTTTTCCATTCTTCATAATCAATCCGTTTCAAATCCTCGTCAGCCATTTGCCAAAGTTTTCGTCTTTGCAAATATATTGGCGAAAAGATTACAACTAAACTGACCACAACAAAAATATAAATTGCAAGATTCATTCTTTTCTTAACCTTAAATTCATTTACGAAATAACTGGTGGCGGTTGCATCACCGTTCCGCAATTGTCGCAGGTTCGCAAATCTTCGTTTTCATAAAAGCGTTTGAAAACGCCTTGAAACTGTGTCGTGATGTCGGTCAAGACGAAATATTCTTCGTAAAGTTTCGCGTTGCAGTTTTCGCAAAACCACATTAGTCCGTCTAGTTCGCCGTTGCGTCGTTTGCGTTCAATGACAAGTCCGACGGTGTTTGCGGCGCGAATCGGATTGTGCGGAACTCTTGGCGGAAGCAGAAAAATCTCGCCTTCTTTGATTGGAACGTCAACGCATTTGCCGTCTTCTTGGATTTTGACGACAATCTCGCCTTCGAGTTGGTAGAAAAATTCTTCGCCTTCGTCAAAGTGAAAATCCTTGCGCGAATTCGGTCCGCCGACAACTTGGACGATAAATTCCGCGTCTTCGTAAACCAACTTGTTGCCGACGGGCGGTTTGAGCAAATGTCGATGTTCGTCAATCCATTTTTTGAAATTAAAAGGTTTTTGTATTGGCATAATTATTATTTTAACCACGAAGTTTCACGAAGCAAGCACGAAGTAAAGCAAATTTTAAACTTGACACAAAAACTTCGTGAAAACTTCGTGAAACTTCGTGGTTGAAGAGTAATTTTATATTTCTAAAATCTTATTGACCGTCCGCCAATTCCGCGCCGTCGCTGAAACTTTCAGTTTTTTTGCGATGTAATCTTTCCCGATCAAACTGTCCAAAACACTGACGCGCAAAAGGCAGAATATTTCACGACCGCGAACGGCGAACATCTCGTTTTCGTTGTTGTTTGATAAAAGAAGTTCGCGTTTTTCCGTTGGTAATTCTTCGTCCAAAAAGAAAACGTGCAAATCTTTGTCGTTTTCAAACTGTCCTTCAAATGGATTGTTTTTGACGAGGTTTTCGATTTCCTCAATTCTTCGCACCATTACCTTTATTTACAAGCCAAATTCTTTTTCGATAGCTTTTTCAATTTTTTCAGCGAGTTTCAAATCATCAGTTTTCCGCGTTTCAAAAATCACATTTCCGCTGTTGATATAAGTTTTGACATTTTCAAAACCGATTGAAGCGCAAACTTCGCGCAATGTTTCCATTTTAACTTTATTTTTCCCGCCGACATTGATGCCGCGCAAGAAAGCTACATATTTCATAATGTCAAATATTAAGCGATGTTGAGTTGCTAAATTTCAAAGCAAATTATACGAATAAAGTCGGATATAAATGTTCTATTGAACTGCACTTTTTCTTTCTTGTGTTTTTGTTTAATATAAATGAAATTGATGGAAATTGTAACCTTATTTCGTCCTGTCGGCAAAAATGAATTAGCC
>JANOXW010000591.1:0-4217 GCA_031418635.1 Acidobacteriota bacterium | reverse complement strand
AATGTATAATCGGTGCGTTCCTGCGGCAGTTGCGGACTGTCGCCGAGCGGATCGAAACCCGTTACGCGAATAGCGGGAAAGCCGATCACCCGCGGATCATTTGAAAGTCCGGTCAAGCCGAGCGTCGTAACCGAATCGGTGCGATTTTCCGGGGCGCGAATTTGCCGCAAACGGTTGTAACCGAAACGAAATTCGTTGACCGTCCGCGAATTGATGATTTGCGTGTAATTAAACGACAGGCTTTCGGTGCGTTGATTATCGTTCCGCCCAAAGCCCGGTAGGTTAGTATTGAGCGTTCCGTTGAGCGAATCGAAGACATCTATTTGCTGGTCTTGATTAACGCTGTAGCGAAAAAAGACATTCGATTTTTCCGAAAAGCGATGGTCAACGCGCACTGAAAATTGGTCGGCATCCTGCGGGCGCGAAAGCGTCGAAACCAAATTTCGCACCGGATCAGACGGATTATTCGGTGTCGGATAATTGCGGGCGATAGATTGACCGATCGCGTTGATTCGATTCGCCGGAATGATATTGCCCGGAAATGGCTGACCGGTTGTCGGGTCGCGGATCAAAATCGGCACAGCGCGAGCGAGTAACGATGAAAAATTGCCGGTTATCAACGCCGGCAACGGCACGGCAGCCGAGCGCGTTACGCCTTGCCGCAGACGCAAACCCTCATAGCTTAGAAAGAAAAAGGTGCGGTCGCGCCCTGAATAAATTTTCGGCAGCGAAAGCGGTCCACCGAAAGTCGCGCCGAATTGGTTGCGTTTGAATGATGGAGTAGTGCTTGGCAAATCAAAAAAGTTCTTTGCGTCGAGAACCGAATTACGGAAAAATTCAAAGACATTACCGTGATATTGGTTAGTTCCTGATTTGGTGATGATGTTGACTTGGGCACCTGCGCCTCTGCCGAATTCGGCGGAATAACTGTTGGTTTGCACCTTGAATTCCTGAATCAAATCAATCGAGGGACGAAAGGTGAATTGGTTCGCCGATGAATTGTTGTTGTCCACGCCGTCGAGCAGAAAATAATTCGCCGATTCGCGTGCGCCACCGACGTTAAAGCCACCGCGAAACGAGAGCGACGAACCTTGCGCCGCCGGAGACGCGCCGGGAACGAGTAACGCCAATTGCTGGAATTCGCGCCCGTTGAGTGGCAGACGAAGGATTTTTGCCTGATCAATTACCGTCCCGATTGATGCCGTTTCTGATTGCAAAATTGAAGCCACACTATTTATCTCGACTGTTTCGGAAATTTGTCCGATTTTGAGCGACAAATCAAGACTCGCCCGTTGATCAACCTGCAGTTCAAACTCGCGCCACACCACTTTTTGAAACCCTTCGCGCGTCGCCGTCAGTTGATATTTGCCCGCCGGTAACAACAGAAAAACGAAATCGCCCGATTCATTGCTGATGATCGTTCGTTCTTGCCCGGTAGTTATCTGGACAAGCATAATTTTCACGCCCGGCAACGCCGCCTTCGCCTCGTCAATAGTGCGCCCGACGAGCGTCGCTGTCGCCGTCTGCGCGTAAATCAGCTTGACTTCCACGGCATTAAAAAATGCCACGACAACGATTGTTAAAATGATGGATGATATTTGTTTTTTCATAAATTTAAAGTTTTGACAGGGTGTTTCGGAAATGGTTTTTACTATCAGTCGTTAACTTCTTCGATTGACTCAACTAACTATTCGAGCCGGGTCAGAATATTTTACCAAGAAATTTTGATTGAATTTCCAAGTTTTTGTAAAAAACTATCGAAATCCTCCTGGTAAACTTTTCCAAACCGCTTTGTCCGAAAAGAGTTCGATAAATCGAAGTATTTAATGGTAATAATGCTTTTTGAGAAGTTTGTCAAATTATTTTTAGGATTTTGTTATAATATAAGAAAAATATGCTTTTTAGGTGGTTTTTTAAAAAAAAAGTGGTAACATCGAAACGACAAAAGCTTTAAATCAACCAAAAATTTTCGGAAAGTATTTTCTTCGCATATAAACAAATGAATCAGCCGATTTTAAATTTGTCCGGTTTGCCTAGTGAGAATACCTGCGGATGCGCTGATATAGTATCAAACGATATTATTGAATGTATGTGTCCGGCGACCGGTTTGGTGCAAATTGTCGGGCGCAAATATGCGTTGAGATTGCTGACCGTCATTGGCGATAATGAAAACATCAGGTTTAATGATTTGAAAGCTACGATGGATGGTATGAGTTCTTCGACGCTGACAATTAGATTGGCGGAACTCGAACGGGCTGCTTTGATAGAACGATTAATGTATCACGAAACACCGCCGCGGGTTGAATATAAATTGACGAATGAAGGCAGACAACTGCGTCAGAGTTTGTTCGCGTTGTCAAAATATGCTTCACGAAAAACGGAAGCGTCAGAGCATTTTGGGAAGCAGTAATTTAACCCGAAAAAAAACTTGGAGGAAAAATTATGGATTCGATTACAATTTGGACTTATTCGCTGATTGCCGCAACGGTGGTGATTTTAATTGTCGCCGCGTTGCTCATTGCAATCGTTTTAACCGCCCGCAAAATTGACGATCACGCCAAAGACATCTGGCAAGCCTGAAAACTAATCGCCGGCAACACGGTTTCGATTTGGATGCTCAAAGATACCAACGTCGTCGCCGGCGATATTCTGACCACCGCCCAATCAATCGCCGGAGTCGCCACAGACATCAACCACAAATTAGACGATTTAGGACAGGCATTGACCAAAGGAGCATAAAAAATGGAACTGCTGACGTGGGTAACGATTGGTTATTTTGTGATTTTGGTGCTGACTTTGGCGGTCGGCTTAATTATAATTTTGACGACTTTGATGAGTGTCGCCAAAAAACTCGGCGCGATTAGTGGCGGCTTGCAGGTGGTCGAACAAAACACCGCGCCGCTTAATGGCGGAGTTGAAAAACTGAACGGTTCGCTCGGCAATTTGGCGGGCGGTTTGATGGTCGCCGAATCGAGTTTTGCTTCGGCGAATGAACATTTGCAGGACACGCTCGATGCGATAACTGCGGTCAGTAACTAAAAATTTGCGAGGTTTATTATGTTTTTAATTGAATTAACTCCCGACGTGGCAAGCACAATTAAAATCGTTTGGTGGAGCGGCATCGTGGTTGCGCTGATTGTTACGGTGATTGACGTTCATTTGCTGATTCGCGTTATCAAAGCCGCTAAAAAGATTGACGGTTTAGCGGACAGAACACTGCCGGCGGCAGTCGGAATTGTCGGTAATACTTCAGCATTGAAAAATCTAACGGCAACCAACGAAGTTGCCGCCGCGCTGATTGCGGGCGCGACACCGATTGTCAATGTCGCCGATGCGATTGACAAAAAACTGGCGGCAGTTTCCAATTTTGTTGGCGGAGGTAACAAATAATGAACACTGTTTTATTGTTGACGATATTGAGTATTCTTGCCGCCGCCGTTTTACTTATTGCGCTCGGCATCGGATTATTTTACATCGCGCTGGCGCTCGAAGGCATCGCTTCGAGTTTGGACAAAGTTGCCTACGGTGTGCGGGCGATTGATACCGAAACTTCGCCGCTGCCATCGTGTATTGACGGCATCAACGGCTCGCTCGCGCCCGTCGTTGGCGGGTTTGGCGTAGTTGGCACGGAATTGACTAGCGCAGATAAACATCTGGGAAATTTAGCGGGAATTTTGGGCGTGAAATAATTTATGAAAATCGGAATTAGCGGTAAAGGCGGTTCAGGGAAAACGACGATTTCGGCGACACTGGCTAGGGTTTTTGCCAAAAAAGGCTTTCCCGTGTTGGCGATTGACGGCGATCCGAATCCGAATCTCGGAATGGCTCTCGGATTGGATGCAGAAACACTCGAAGATACGCATTCGATTCCGCGCGGCAGTATTACCGAAAGAGTCGAAGGCGAGGACGGCAAAATGCGGCTTGTCCTGAAAGAATCAATCGAAACTATCAAAGCATTACACGGAATTGCCGCGCCGGACGGAATTCGTCTGCTCATTGGCACGAAAGTCGAAACTGCCGGCGCGGGCTGACTTTGCTCGGCACACGCTACCGTGCGTAGCATTATGGGCGAAATCGTTTCGGAGGATGACAACATAACGGTAATGGATATGGAAGCGTCTTTGGAACATCTAAGTCGTGGAACGGTGCGCCACGTTGATGTTTTGCTGATTGTAACCGAACCTTATTATCGTTCACTCGAAACCGCGCGACGGACA
>JANOXW010000590.1:0-2610 GCA_031418635.1 Acidobacteriota bacterium | reverse complement strand
ATCGGCATCGCCCGCGCGCTTGCCCTGCGCCCAAAAATTTTAATCTGCGACGAACCAGTTTCGGCTCTCGATGTTTCAGTGCAGGCACAAATTTTGAATCTTTTGCGAGATTTGCAGGACGAATTCGGTTTAGCGTATCTTTTCATTTCGCACAACATCGCCGTCACCGCTTTTATGAGTCGGCGCATCGGCGTAATGTATCTCGGAAGATTAATGGAAATCGGCGAAAGTCGGCAGATTACATACGCACCGCGACATCCATATACGCAAACTTTGATTTCCGCCATTCCCGAACCCGATCCGTCGAAGCGCGAAATCGAAGTAAATGTCAAAGGCGATATTGACGCGATCTCGCACCGCCCGACAGGTTGCGTTTTTCGCCTCAGATGTCCGCTCGCACAAGATATTTGCGCGGCGGAAGAACCGCAACTACGCGTGATCGAGGAAAATCACGAAGTTGCTTGTCATTTTGTCGAATAAATTATGGTTCGTTATATTTTATTAAGAATTGCCGGACTTTTCGGTGTTTTATTCATCGTTTCGATGCTGACGTTTGCCTTGATGCACGCGGTTCCGGGCGGACCTTTTGACGCGCTTGCGCTCGAAAAACAGCAGATGATTCCCGAAAATATCAAACGCCAACTTAATGAAAAATTCGGTTTGGATAAACCTGTTTGGCAGCAATACGGGCTTTTTGTAAAAAATGCAGTTTCGCTCGATTTCGGTTATTCGATAATGTATCCGAACCGCACGGTCGTCAGTATTTTCAAGGAACAATGGACATATTCGCTCCAACTCGGGCTTTTGACATTTATTTTTTCGATCTTCGTCGGTGTCGGACTCGGCATTACTTCGGCACTCAAACCGAATTCATGGCTCGATTATTTCGGCACGGGCGTTTCGATCTTTTGTCTGGTCATCCCGGGGTTTGTTTTCGCCATTCTTTTGCAAGTCGTCTTTAGCGTCTGGCTCGGCTGGCTGCCGACAGGCGGATGGAGCAGTCCGCGCCATTGGATTATGCCGGTTTTGGCAAATTCGCTCGCGCCGATCTTGGTTTTGCAAAGATACACTCGCTCGAGTATGGCGGAGGCGATGAAAGCAAATTTTATCCGCACCGCGCGTGCTAAAGGTTTGAGCCGCAAGCGGATTATCTTCGTTCACGTGTTCAAAAATGCACTCACGCCGCTTCTGACGGTCGGCGGACCGCTGGCAGCCGGATTGATCGTCGGGTCGTTTTTCGTTGAGAGCATTTTCCGCATTCCGGGTATCGGATTTTATTTCGTTTCGGCGATCGGCAGCCGCGATTACCCGATGATTATGGCAACCACATTGATCTGGACGCTCATCATCAGTCTGTCGTATTTAATCACCGACTTGCTCTATGCGCTGGCTGACCCGCGTGTGAGTTTGGTGAAAAATTAATAAAATGGCGATAAATTCTGCGACAACAAATAAAATTTCGGTCAATCCCCGAACAAACGGTTTTTTGCGGTTCTGGCGGCGTTTTGCCCGAAATAAATTTGCCGTCGTTGCGCTCGCATTTATTATTTTCGAGATCATCGTTGCCGTTGCCGCGCCGTATATTGCGCCTTATAATCCTTACAAAGGAGATTTTTTGGCGACTTGGGAAACGCCGGGTCGTCTGCACTGGCTCGGCACGGACGATCTGGGGCGCGATGTTTTTTCGCGTCTGCTTTACGGTGCGCGAATTTCGATCAGCGTCGGGATCTTGAGTCAACTGACGATCGCACTCGTCGGCGTTCCGGTCGGTGCGATCGCCGGATTAAAAGGCGGCTGGCTCGATTACGTCATAATGCGCGTGATTGACGTGCTTTCGTCGCTGCCGACAATTCTTTTTTACATACTTTTAATGGTCGCGCTCGGCGCCGGTTTTTGGAATCTGATTTTGGCGATGACTTTGACGGGCTGGATCGGCATTGCGCGGCTGGTTCGCGGGCAAGTTCTCTCGCTCAAAAAAACCGATTTTATCCGCGCTTCACGCGCGATGGGCGGCGGAACAACGCACATTATCAAAAAACATATTTTGCGAAACGTGATGACTCCGATCATTGTCACGATGGCGCTCGGCATTCCGGGCGCGATGTTTGCCGAAGCCGGTTTGAGCTTTTTGGGCTTGGGAATTCCCGCGCCGTCAGCCTCTTGGGGACAGATGATCGGAATGTATCAGGCATATATTCGCACGGCTTGGCATCTAACGTTATTTCCCTCAATCATACTTGCACTGACAATGTTCGCCTGGTTTCTCTTTGCCGACGGCATCCGCGATGCGCTTGACGCAAATACTGATCTCTCAACTGTTGACTAAATAGAAGTGGTTTCAGAGAAAATGACTTATTTAATCGTTGGTTTTCGATTTGGATAGGGCTTCTCATTTTAGGTGTCAAAAAAAGGGATCAAAAACTGGACTTATAATCCCCTGTTTTCAGGACTTAAAGTTAATCAACAAGGGTGTCAGAAAACTAATGTTTTTTGACACTTGGATTTAGTAAAGAAATTAATTGTTGCTAATTAGACGATTCAATCGAAATGTCCAATACAAATAATTGTGCAAAAACCTTCAAAAGGATTGCAAAAAACGTGTTTTTAGAA
>JANOXW010000589.1:0-6516 GCA_031418635.1 Acidobacteriota bacterium | reverse complement strand
CCACAACATTTCCGATAACTTTAGCTAATAACATCTTAGTTGATAGTGGATAATTGATAATTGATAATAATTTCTTCACTATCCACTATCAACTATCAGTTATCCACTATTATAAACGTGCGAATCTGAATCAATAATGCCGACAATTGTGCAGTCGGTCGGTGTTGAATCGCGTTTGAACGGAAAACTCGCCTCTTTGCCGCGACACCAGAAAACCAATTCGCCGACACCTGCACCAACCGCATCTAAAGCAATCAACGGATTACCTTTCGGCTGTAAATCAGCATCCAAAGTCTGGACAATCATCAACTTTTTCGCGTGAAGCGATTCGTTTTTGACCGTCGAAACGACATTTCCGATAACGCGGGCAATCTGCATTTTTAACCTTCGTGATAACTCGTAATTGATTTGAAAACGCCTAAAATCTTGCCGACTTCGCTGATAAAATAGCGGTTTGTGTCAACGATGGCGAAAGTTTCTTCGAGTTTCAGAAACTGCCAAGTTTCGCCCGTTGTAACGCAACCGAAAATTTCCTTAAAATCGTTTCCCTGCCGATGATTAAAAATCCGTGCCGCGACCATCTGCGCGATACATTGTCCGAGTCCGAGTTCGATGTCGTTTTTTTTCGCTTCGACAACTGTCATAATCGGCTCGCGCAAAACCGGTGTCGGCTCGGTTTTCGACAAAATAAAATCGCATTCGCCCGTCAAACCGAGATTCGCGTCAACATTCAGAGTTTGACCTGAAAAAACCTGAACGCGATTTTCATTGATTTCTCTGACCGCAAGCAAGACAGGTGCGACAAGAAATTCCGAACGCGCTTTTTCGCTGACCAATGCGGTGGAACTACCGCGAAGTAATGCTTCGACCAACCAATTTATGGGTTCAATAAACTCAATCTGCCACGAAAGAACACGGTTATTGACTTTCAAACCGAGTTCTTTTTCGACTTTTGGAATGTCAAAATCCGTGTAACTCATTGTTCGTTTGCCGTAAAATCAATCGTATCAATCACGCCGATAATCGCCGAATCAATCGGACAATCTTTGTTGCCCTCAGCTAGACGCGCCGATGAACCCGCAACGACCAAAACTTTTTCGTGAAAGCCCGCGCCCACCGTATCAACCGCGACAACGTAACCGCTTTGGTCTGTGCCGTCGAGGTTTATCGGTTTCACGATCAGAAGTTTTTTGCCGTGCAAACGCTCGTCTTTTTGCGAAGCAACGACTGTGCCTAAAATTCTTGCGATAATCATATTTAGTGAAAAGTGAAAAGTGAAAAGTGAAATTTTGCTTTAATTTTTCACTTTTCACTTTTCACTTCATAATGACCGGCAAAGTTTCATCAACGCTCGAATGTGGGCGCGGGATGACGTGAACGCTCACGAGTTCGCCGACACGACGCGCCGCTGCCGCACCTGCGTCCGTTGCCGCTTTGACCGCCGCAACATCGCCGCGCACGATTGCCGTAACAAATCCCGCGCCGATTTTTTCGTAACCGACAAGTTGGACGTTTGCCGCCTTAACCATCGCGTCCGCCGCTTCAATTGTGGCGATAAGACCTTTTGTTTCAACCATTCCTAATGCTTCTTGCATTCAGTTTCTCCTCTATTCAATTATTCCTTGATAAATTTCGTTCACGCTCAATTCACATTCGAGCGATTCCAATTTCAAACTTTCACCTTCAATATATTCGCTTTGGAACCAAAATTTTTCGTTATGTTTTGTGTAAAGCGTAACGAATTTTTTATCTTGGTTAACTAAAAGATATTCGCGCAAACTTTCGATTGATTTATAAGCCTTAAATTTCAAATCGCGGTCATATTTTTCTGTTGAAGGCGAAAGAACTTCAACAATCAAAGTCGGATTTACCAACAATCGCTGATTTCCTAAATCTTCGGAAATCGGCTGACCGCACAAAGCCGAAACATCGCCGTAACAATAGGGAAACTTCGCCGGAACTTTGATTTGCACCTCAGAATTATAAATCGAACAGCCTTTCGGGTTTAATTCTCTTCGCAATAAAAATCCGATTTGACTTCCCAAAAGCGAATGTTCGGGACTTCCGCCGCTCATTTCGATAACTTCGCCGTCGAAATATTCATAACGACCTTCGGCGTTGTAGTCAAACTCCAGATATTCTTCCAGAGTCATTTGTTGGCTTGAAATCGGTATTGCTGTCATAACTTTATCCAACATTCGCGGCTTGCGCCAGAAGTTCAATCAATTCTTCGCGCGACAACGAAATTTTCGCACCGTTTGAGTTTGGCTTATTTGTGGATTTTCCGTCAAGTTCACAGGTTATATTCGCGTCTTCCAAATATCCGCAAGATTGACAACGCGCTGATTCGGTCAAATATCCGGCTTTTTCACGGATATTTATCAATTTTGAAATCGCGTCTTTCGGCAAATCGTTTGCGCCGCCGAGAGTTTTGGCTAAAATGGCGATTTTTGCCGTGTGTTCCAAAGTTTCGAGTCGGTCAAATGCTTGCCACAAATCTTCGCCGTAAGCGACTGCGCCGTGATTTGCCATCAAAAGCGCGTTATGATGCCCAACAAAAGGCTTCATTGATTCGGTTAATTCGTTGGTCGAAGGCGTTCCGTAATCGGTCAAAGGCACACAGCCCAAAGTCAAAATAACTTCCGACAAAATCGGCTGGTCAATCGCCAAACCTGCGACGGCAAAAGCAGTTCCATTCGGCGGATGCGCGTGGCAAACTGCTTTTATGTCGGGACGCATTTTGTAAATCAACAAGTGCATCGCCAATTCCGACGACGCTTTTTTATCATTCAAAGCCTTGCCGTCCAAATCCGTAATCGCCAAACAATCTTCCGTCATCCGACCTTTGCAAGTCATCGTCGGCGTGGCAAGAATCCTGTTTTCGTCTAAACGTATGCTCACATTGCCGTCCGACGAAACAACATAGCTTCTTTCATACAGCAATTTTCCAACTTCAATAATTAGTTTTCGCGCTTGTGATTCGTCCATAAATCAAGAAACCACAGATTAGCACAACCGAACACTAATAGGAAAACTCCGCTTCGTATTCACTTGGCTAATCTGTGGCTCGATTTCTATTTGCCGAAAAATTATCTGCCGCGATATGGTCTTGGCGGTGGCGGCGGCATCGGTGGCGGCGGAACATCTAATTGAAACGCCTTAAATTCCACATCATCTTTTTCCGATAATTCTCTTTGCAAACGCGCATTTTGTTCTTCGAGTTGTTGGATTCTGGATTCCATCATTCGATCATATTCACGATGATTTCTCCGACCGCGATTAAATTGAAAATTCGGCGCGGCAACCGAAACAAAGAAACTTGCGATAAACAACCCGACGGCAAACGTCAGGAAAAACGGGAACACTCTTTTTATAAATCCTTTACAGCACATAAAAAATCACCTCTTATAAATTTAATACCCTTGATGCCAGCAAAAATTCCAAGTTTGAATTTTCTCTACGGTTTAGTTCGCTAAATGAAGCAAAACAGTTTCATTTTTTTCCGTTAGAATTCGTCGGTTGCGCCAAAAAATATGACAGACTTTCCAGCGAAATCGTTAAATCAACCGTTTTCAACTTTATATCACCTTCGACGTGCAAAGGCGTTGGCGCAAAATTCATCACGGCTTTGATGCCCGCTTTGGTGATTTGCTCCAAAACATTTTGGGCAAATTGGGCGGGAACAGCGATGACCGCTACATCTATCTTATCTCTTTTGGCGATTTCAGCAAAGTCTTTTATGTCAAAAATTTCCACATCGCCGACCTTTTGCCCAATTTTTTCTTTGTCGGCATCAAAAAGCGCGGCAACTCTAAAATTCGACTGCTTGAAACCGTAATAATCGGTCAAAGCCGTTCCCAATCTTCCCGCGCCGATAATTGCTACACATTGTTCTTTTTCGAGTCCGAGAATTTTCGTTAAATCTTGGCGCAAATCTTTGACATAATAGCCGACACCGCGCACACCGAATTCACCGAAATACGCTAAATCCTTGCGAATCTGCGCTGAATTGAGATGAAATCGCTTTGCCAATTTATCAGATGAAATGGTTTTTACACCTTCCGCCGCGAGTTCGTTCAAACAGCGCAGATAAACGCTCAAGCGATTGGTTGTCAGTTCTGATATTTTCTCGACCTTCATTTTCTCGGCTAATTATACACGCAAACGTGAAAAAGTTCTCAAACTACAAGATGTCGAAATCGTTTTCTATCGTTGCCCTAAATTTAATTATTTATTACAATTTATGTTTCAAGTGTGAAACACGAGGAGTAAAAAAGATGTCAGACACAACAGTCAAAAATTCGGGTTTGAGCGAATTGACCACGCTCGGAAAAAAATTCTACGACGAAAAATTAAAAGCGATTCTCGAACCACAACACAACGGCGAATTTGTGGCGATTGAAACGTATTCGGAAAGATATTTTGTTGATACGGACAGCACCAAAGTTATGCTGAAAGCACTGGCGGAAATGCCTGACAAAAAATTTTTCTTTGCGCGAATCGGATATAAATACGCCTATAAAATCGGAGGCTCATGGCTGAAGAAAAAGGTTTAGTCAATGAAAATGCGGAAGCTGTTTTGCGGATTGAATTAGCCGACGGCGCAAGTATTGATTGTGTTTTGGACACAGGATCTAACGGTAGTTTGATTTTGCCACAAAGTTTTGTCGAAAAGCATTCGCCCGCCGTTTTTGTTCGTGTGCAGGTTGCATTAGCGGAAGGAAAAACTGCCGAAGTCGGTATGACAACTGTTGAAATAAAATGGCTTGGCAATGAATTTCCGCTCAATATTCTAGTTAGTGAAGCCGATGAAGCATTGGTTGGAACTGAAATGTTGATTGACACAATTCTGGAGATTGATTACAAAAATCGAAGCGTCAAAATTACAAAATGATTGCATATTTGTCAGGAAAACTTTTAGAAAAAGAAGCAAACACGGTCATCGTGGACGTGAACGGCGTTGGTTATGAAGTGATGATTCCGCTTTCGACTTTTTATGATTTAGGCGAAATCGGCGAGGATGTTTCGCTACGAATTTTTACTTACGTCCGCGAAGATACGCTACAACTTTTCGGTTTCAAAACGATTCGTGAACGCGAACTTTTTTTGCTGTTAATTTCAGTTTCGGGCATCGGACCGAAATCGGCGATTACAGCACTTTCGGGAATGAGCGCGGACGAGATTATCGGCGCGATTCGCTCAAATAATCTGGCGCGGCTTAATTCGATTCCGGGCGTGGGCAAAAAAACGGCGGAAAGATTAGTCATCGAACTGCGCGATAAAATCGTCAAACTCGCGGCAGTCGCTTCCGAAGAAATGAAGTCGGAAGGCATCCCGCAAATGTCGGGCGACGATGTTTATGACGACGCACTTTCCGCCCTCAGCAATCTCGGCTATCATTACAATGCCGCCGAAAAAGCCTTAAAACAAGCGATGCAGGAAGGAACGGAAATGAGTGTGCAGAAACTTCTTCGGCGAAGTTTGCAACTGCTTGCGAAAGGTTAAATTAAACGAAGGCATTCCGAAAGAAGACATTGTTTTGGCTTTTCACGAGCCTTTCGTGCGGAAATACACCGAATTTGCAATAGCTTAAAATGATACAGATTTATGGCAAAGAAACACTCATTCTATTTTTTTGATTCAATAAAAGCGGCGAAAACTGAAGAAGACGTGAAGCACACCTACGCCGAACATTTCGGTATAAAATACAATACTGCCGACAAACACGACCTTTACACGCCGCAAGTTTTGTTTGAATTTAAATTTTTGAAAAATTTTGAGAACGTAAAGGTTCGCGCCGCAATATTGGCGCAACTTTTGTATTATGTTCGGCGGTTGAAGTTTGGAATTATCGTTGAAAAAAGAATTCCTTTTTATCTTTGTCTTGCCGACCAAAACGAAGCGATTTTGACCGAAACAAACATGTGGAAAAAGTTTTACGATGACGAAGAAGAAAAATATGATTGGGATTTAGCAGCGAGTTCGCCTGATACGAATCTTATCAAAGACCTGGCGGAAACTGTCGAAGTTAAAAATTTTCACATTTACAAAGTTCAAAATCCGACTGAATTTAGCGTTTTTGCCGAACAGCTTTTTAATTGTCTTAATCCGCAAGTTTCGCTTTTCGGTGATAAAAAACTCGTTTCGGAAAATAATTTTGAGGAAGTTTTCGATTATTGGAATAACATTTTCGGCGAATCGGTAAAAAATGGGCTGAAAACGAGCCGTTATTTTGTTTGCGATATTCAAGATGGCAGAACATTTTACCGTAAAGAAGAAAGCAAAGTTTTCTTTAAGTTTGATAACGATAATTGGCGTGAGAAGAAAATTCTCGCCCAAGATTACGAACATTTCTGGTCGCTTTATGACCGCGTTTCCAAGCCTGAAATAATCCGCGATATTTTGGCGAAAATTGACCGCTTGACCAATGAAACGATGCGGCGGTTTCACGGCGAGTTTTTTACGCCCGTTAGATTTGCCAAAAAAGCACTCGATTATCTCGAAAAAATTGTCGGC
>JANOXW010000588.1:0-9282 GCA_031418635.1 Acidobacteriota bacterium | reverse complement strand
TTTCCGCACGTCGGGCAGGAAAATCATTCGGAAGGCTTTCCGTTTCGGTTCGGCGTTTGGGCAGACGGCGACTTTTCTTGGGTTTTTGAGAATGATTGGGAACGGAGGCTTTGTTATTTGTCGGAAACGCTGGTTACGGATGTTAAGTTGACCAACGAAAATCTCGGCATCGAAATCGTTTGCAACGACACGGTTGCCAGCCACGAAAACATCTTTTTGCGGCGAGTTCGCGTTTCAAATTTGCGCGATTCAACCAGAGAAATCCGCGTTTTTCTGCATCACGATTTTCGCATCTACGAAAACAAAATCGGCGACACGGCTTTTTATGATCCCGAAAGTTTTGCGCTTGTTCATTACAAAAAGCATCGTTATTTTCTGATAAATAGCGAACCGCATTTTGACAAATTTGCTACCGGGCGCAAGGCTTTCCGCGACCAAGAAGGAACTTGGCGCGATGCCGAAGACGGCGAACTAAATGGCGGCGCGATTACGGAAGGTTCGGTTGATTCGACGATTCAGATAAATTTATCGCTCGAAGCAAACGGCGTGAAAGAGTTTTTTTATTGGATTGCGGCGGGCAGTTCACACGAAGAAGTTGTTAAACTAAATCAGCATCTGAAAGAGCGTGGCACGGAAACATATCTGGCTTACACGGAAAATTTTTGGCGCGTTTGGGTTAATAAAAACGACACCGATTTTGCCGATTTGTCGCCTGAAATTGTCGAACTTTACAAGCGTTCTTTGCTCATCGTCCGCACCCAAATTGACAATCACGGCGCGATTTTGGCGGCAAACGATTCGGACGTAACGGAACGCGCCACAGACCATTATAGTTATCTTTGGACACGCGACGGCGCGTTTGTCGCCAATGCTCTTGACCTCGCAGGTTATCCGTTTTTTACGCGCAAGTTTTTTGAATTCTGCGCCGAAATCGTTCACACGGACGGTTATTTTATGCAAAAATATAACGCCGACGGAACGGTTGCGTCGGGTTGGCACGCGGCTTGGGATATTTGGGCAAAAAAGAAACTCGTGCCGATTCAAGAAGACGAAACCGCTCTGGTTTTATGGGCGATGTGGGAACATTATGACAAATACCGCGAAGTCGAATTTGTCCGCAAACTCTATCGTCCATTGATTACAAAATGCGCGGATTTTATGTTGGATTTCCGCGATGCAGAATTAAAATTGCCGAAACCGAGTTGGAATTTGTGGGAAGACCGTCGCGGCATTCACACATTTACTTGCGCGTCGGTAGTTGGCGGACTGCGGGCGGCGGCAAAATTTGCCAATCTTTTTGCCGAAAATAAACGCGCTGAAAAATACGAAACCGCGGCAGATGAGATTGTCGAAGCGATGCGCGAACATCTTTACAGCGCAGAACTCGGACGTTTTTTGCGTTCTTTGCAATTTAACGGCGATGAGAGTTTTGAAGCCGACACGGGCATTGACGCATCGCTTTTCGCCGTGTTTTATTTCGGAGTTTTCGCGCCTGATGATGAAATGGTTTTGAACACGATGCAAGCCGTTGAAAAAAATCTCTGGCTTGATACGGAAATCGGCGGCGTAGCGCGTTTTAATGATGACGGTTATATGCGCGTTTCAAATGATGTTACGGGAAATGCTTGGTTTATTTGCACGCTTTGGCTGGCTGATTATCGCATCGCCGTCGCCAAGAAAAAAGCCGACTTAAAAGGCGTTTTGGAAATCTTGGAATGGACGGCAAAACGCGCTCTGCCTTCGGGTGTTTTAGCCGAACAAGTTAATCCGTTGACGGGCGAACCTGTTTCCGTTTCACCGCTAACTTGGTCGCATTCGACTTTTGTGGCAACGGTGATGAATTATTTGCGGAAACTTTCTCTTATCTCCGAAAAGAAGTAAAATCTTTGTGAGGTGAAAATATGGAATTAACATTTGAAGCGACGTTTGACGGAGAAGTTTTTCGCCCTGACGAAAAGGTTGATTTAGAGCCGAATACAAAGGTCAAAGTTACGATTGAAGAACCAAAAAAACTGAAACTCGTCGTCAAACCGAAAAAAGGAAAAGGTGAACCTTACGCATTTTTGAGATATGCAAGGTCTTTGAATTTGGATGGTCCAAGCGATTTTTCAAAAAATCTTGATGATTATCTCTACGGAGGCAAATCTTTAGACGATGCAAAATAGAGTTTTTCTTGACACTTCTTTTTCGATTGCCATTGCCATAAGTCGAGATGAATTTCACGAACGTGCCTTCGAATTGGCAGACGAAATCGAAACGAAAAATACGGAAATCATTACCACTCAAGCAATAATTCTAGAAATCGGAAACGCTTTATCAAAATTAAAATACCGTCAATCTGCCGTTGGGATAATTCAGGGTTTGGAATCCGACCTGAATACTTCAATTATTTCTTTAACTGATGAACTTTATGAAGCTGCTTTTGAACTTTTTCGCAATCGTCCCGACAAAGAATGGGGTTTGGTTGATTGTATCTCTTTTGTCGTGATGAAAGAGCAAGAAATTACCGACGCGCTAACCACCGACGAACATTTTACGCAAGCTGGTTTTCGCGCTTTATTAAGAGAAAAATAGAAAAATTTTATGAGAAGAGCGAAAATTTTAGCCACTCTCGGACCGTCATCAAACACAGCGGAAACAATCGAACAACTTATCAATGCGGGAATGAATGCCGTGCGGATAAATATGTCGCATGGAACACAAGTCGAACACGCCGAAACTATAAAAACCGTGCGAAACGTAGCGGAAAAATTAGACAAACCGTTGTCGGTTTTGGTTGATTTGTCAGGACCGAAAATACGCACGGGCTTACTACAAAATGCGACACCGGTTGTGCTTGAAACCGATGCCGAATTTATTATCACATCGCGCGATATTAGCGGAAGCGCGTCGGAAGTTTCGACAAACTTTAAAGAATTGCCGAAACTTGTCGAAAAGGGCGCAAGGATTTTGCTCGATGACGGCGCGATTGAGCTTACAGTCAAAAAAGTTACGAAAACCGATGTTGTTACAAAGGTTGTCAACGGCGGAATTTTAGCGGAACGCAAAGGCATCAATTTGCCGAACACGAAATTGCCGATTCCTTCGTTGACCAAAAAAGACCGCGAAGATTTGGAATGGGCGATGACGCAAGATGTTGATTATATTGCGCTTTCATTTGTCAGACGGGCGGAAGATTGCACGGAAGTCAAAAAACTCATCAAAAAATTAAACAAACGCAAAATGGGCAGACCGCTTCTTGTCGCAAAAATCGAAAAGGCGGAAGCGATTGAAAATCTCGACGAAATTATTCAAGCAACCGACGGGACGATGGTGGCGCGTGGCGATTTGGGCGTGGAAACAAGTCCCGAACTCGTTCCCGTTTATCAAAAACAAATCATCGAAAAATCGGTTTTGAACGATAAATTCGTGATTACCGCGACGCAAATGTTGCAATCAATGATAGAAAGTCCGCGCCCGACTCGCGCCGAAGCGTCCGACGTTGCTAACGCCGTCTGGGACGGCACGGATGCCGTGATGTTGTCGGCGGAAACGGCGGCGGGAAAATATCCGATTGAGTCGGTGGCGACGATGGCACGCATCATTGATTCGGCGGAAACGGTCAAAACCACGAAATTAAAACGTCCCGTTAAATTTAGTGAAGAACCGACGGGCAGAACTTCGCAAGCCCTGTGCAAAGCCGCGGCGATTTGTGCGCGGGAAAAATTGACCGACAAAATTGCGGTTTTTACCGAATCGGGCGTGATGGCGCGACGGCTTTCAAGTGTGCGGTCGGGTTTGCAGACTTTCGCTTTGACCAACACCAAAGAAGTCTATAACCAATTGTCATTGATTTGGGGCGTTGCGCCTTTGTGCCACGAAAGCGCGAACACCACCGAAGCAATGCTCAAAGACGGCGAAAAAACTCTGCTCGAAGCCGACGCAGTTGAAAATGGCGAAACAATTGTAATGATGGCTGGTCGGCTATCGGGTTTGGGTTTATCGAGTTCAATAGTTGTTTGGACAATCGGCGAAGACGTGCCGAAAAAATAGATATATACAAAATCAAAAGTAAAAAAATCTAAAAGCACCTCAACTTATGTATATTTAACTTGATTTTTTTCAAAGAAGTTCTACAATTAATTATCAATTTGTAATCGCAACCAATCATTCACATCACGCAGACTTTCCTGTGAGATTTCGTGCGCCATCGGATACTCTTTGTATTCCAATTCAACGGGCAAGCGGGACAAGATTTCTTTAGTGGCGCGACCGTTTTCAATTGGCAGAACAGGATCGTAAATTCCGTGTGTAACGAGAATCGGGAAGTCTTTGAAATCATCTAAATTGCTGTTGGCGGGAATCATTTTCGCTATCGCACGTCCGCTCATGGC
Organism: Acidobacteriota bacterium; assembly: GCA_031418635.1. Classification (GTDB taxonomy): domain Bacteria; phylum Acidobacteriota; class Blastocatellia; order Pyrinomonadales; family Pyrinomonadaceae. Next base: position 4,909 of record JANOXW010000588.1, on the reverse strand, counting down.
GACGACTCCGGCGAATTTTTTCGGGTTTTGCAGTAGACAACTCACACTCATCATCGAACCTTGACTAAATCCGCATAAATAAACTCTGTCCGCATCAAGCTCGTGTTCGGCGATGATCTCGTCAATGAATTCAAATATCATTTGCCGGCTTTGTTCAAATTGTTTGGCGTTGTAACCCATCGGTTTATTCGGTTCGAGAATCAATTCAAACCACGCATAACCGCCATACGGCAAAGTAAATGGAGCTTGCACGCTGGCAATAAAAAAGCATTCATCCAAAAAAGGTGCGAGTCCAAACAGATCGTTTTCGTCCGCGCCGATTCCGTGAAGCAATATCAGAAGCGGCGGTTTTTCATCAGTTGTTTTGGCTGGTTCTTTGCAACGGGATTTTAATGTCATATTTATTAGATTCAGTAGTTTCAAATTTTGAAGAAATTATTTGTCCACAGATAAACACAGATGAACACAGATTGTTTTGAGATATTTAAGAATTTACAGTAAGTAAAATTCTAAATCGCGGGTAATTTTGTCGGGTCAATGATTCCCCAAAAAGCGGGTTTGCTTTTCAAATTACGATTAAAAAGTAGCGGCGCATCTATTTTTTCCGGTTTTGTCAGCCAAGTGTGATCGTCCGAATGACTCCAGAAAGTTACGCTCGTGATTTTGCCTTTCAGCGACTTGAAAACATCAAAAAAATCGCGGTAACGATAGCCTTGTTTGACCAACATCTTTTGGTCAATTTCGCTGTAATCGGCAAAACCCGTTTCCGCCGCGTAATTGTTATAAACGCTGATGTCGAGTTCGGTGATTTGGTTTTCGATTTTTAAATTGCTGAAAAGATTGATAGTTTCGGCGATTTCTTCTTTGGTCGGCGTTTCGAGATTTTCGTGCATTTGATGTCCAACGCCGTCAATCGGCACACCTTGTTTTTGCAAATCGGCAATTAAATTATAAAGAAATTGGCGTTTTTTTTTATCGGTGGTCGAATATTCATTGATAAAAAGTTTGGCTTTCGGGGCGACTTCACGAGTTACGCGAAATGCCGTTTTAATAAAATCCGTTCCCGTAATTTTATACCAATTACTTTTGCGAAAACCGTCGGATTCATTCGGGTCAATCACTTCATTGACGACATCCCACGCATAAACGTCGTTGCCGAAATGTTTGACGACGGTGCGAATGTGATTTTCCAGACGCTTTAACAATAACGCTTTATTTTCCGTCGTCGGAGTCATCGGTTTGTTGTTTGCATCTTTGAAAACCCACGCCGGAGTTTGCTCGTGCCAAACGAGCGTATGACCGCGAATTTTCATCCCGTTTTTTTTCGCAAAAGCGACTTGCGCGTCGGCTTTTTCAAAAGTGAAATTTCCTTCCGTCAGCTCGACCGATGCAAATTTCATATCATTTTCAGATGTGATGCTATTGAAATGCCGCTTGACGAGTTCGGCGTGTGCGCCGTCCAAATCGCCTTGCCAAATCGCCACGCCGATTGGAAAATAGGCGGCGAGATTTTGATAAAGCGAAGGAATATCGCGTTCAGCGACGACGGAATTTGTCGAAGTAATTGCGTTTGAAGCGGACTTTTCGACAACTTTCAGACTGAAATTATCAATATAAAATGAAGTCGTCGCACCAGCGGATTCAACATATATGACGAGATTATTATCGGTTGTCGTCGCGTTATATTTGCCTGCTAAAGTTACCCATTCCACGTCCGTAACTTCTTTCGGCGTTGAAATTTCCACATAATTTACAGCACCTTTCAGCGGCGTTTGCGCCATCGTCATTTTCAAAGAATCTTTCATCTGACCTTTCAATAATTTTGCTGAAACGGAAAATTCGTAAGTCCGACCTTTGAAAATCAGCGGTGAAACGTCTAACGCCAAACCGTGCCAATTTTGCGTTCGTCCCGTAACTTTCAAACTCTGACTTCCCGATGCGTTGGAACTGAACATCTGCACATTGTCGCCGCGAACAAACCAGTTTTGCGCGGTTTGGTCTTCAAAATCGTTTTGCAAAATTATGCCCGATTGTTTTGGGATATTGTCGCCGAGTGGTTCGATTTTGAAATCGTCAATGAAATACGAAGTGTTCGCACGCTTCGCTTCAATATAAACGAGCAAATACGCATCTCCGCCCGAAGATTTGAATGTGCCGACAATAGTCGTCCATTCGTTAGCGGTTGCTTTGACGATGCCGATGCCGTCATATTGGCTGTCGCCGCGTTGCATCGTCATCTTAACCTCGTCGGGCGATTCGCCTTTGGCTAATTTGACCGCAACCGAGAATTTATAAGTGTTGCCGGGAGCAAGCAATTTCGTCACATTTAATTGTGCGCCTTGCCAATTCGCCGCCCGACCGCTAATTCTCATACTTTTCGTGCCGCTTGCCGCCTCATCTTTGGAACTTTTGATCGAAACACGCTCACCGCGTGTTTCCCATTTATCTAATCCTTTCTCAAAATCATTTTGCACAATAACTTCGCTTTGAGCAAAAATAGTCATTGCGGACAGCGCAAAAAACAATGAAAATAAGCATAGTAAAAAGTTAAATCTTTTTTGAAAAGCCTTGAACATTTCAATTTCTCCCGAATCTAGTTAAATTTACAGAATCAAAAACTTATATATGCAAAGTTCTTGAATAACAAATTAAGTTTAGTAGCCATAGAATTTAGCGAAGAATAAAAATTTAGAAAACTAACTGCTATTCAGATGTTTGTAACAATTTTACAGGCTTTTGTAAAGTCCTGCAACAAAGTCTTGTGCGCGTCAGTTTTTAATTTTCGACAATTCTATTTATTTGCCAAATTTCGTTGTCTTTCAAAATGCTCGAAAATTTGTTTCGCGGCTTTTGCGTCAACGAATAGCGTTAATTCTTCGACGCTTGCTTTGGCAATACGTTCGATTGAGCCGAAGTTTCCTCATATAATTCCTTTGTTGAACTATGAAATTTGGTTATAATGAACAAAGATGTTTGTTTTCGAGTGGGATGAAAATAAAAATAAGACTAATCTTGTCAAACACAAGATAGGATTTGACGAAGCGCAAACGGTTTTTGATGATCCGTTTTTGGTTACGTTTTCCGATGATTTTCATTCGTCCGAAGAAGAAAGATTGATCAGCATCGGGCTGTCAAATCACAGCCGGATTTTATTGATCGTTCATACGGAAGTTTCCAAACAAACGGATGACATAATCCTAAGAATTATCAGTTGCCGCAAAGCAACTGCGCTGGAAAGAGAAATTTATGAACAGCAAGAATAAAGACGAAATGAAGGACGAATACGATTTTCGCGGCAAACAAAGCGTGCGCGGAAAATATTATAAAACCATTCAAAAAGGCTATAAAACGATCATTCACAAATCTGATGGCTCAACCGTCGTAACCGAAACGCGCCCAATATTTCTCGACGAAGATGTGCAGAAATATTTTCCCGATTCAAAAGCGGTTAATAATGCTTTGCGTGAATTGCTTGCGATCAAAAGCTAAAAAAATAAATGAGGTTAAAAAATTTTGCACGAGCAATTTTGTTTTTGTTGTTTGCTTCAACCTTTGCCTTTTCTCAACAGAATCAGGTTAAAGGCGATGTTTGCCACGTTTATTTGGTTGATGTAGATAAAGCGACAAAAGCTATCGAAAATAATGATGAAAAATTGGATACCGAATCGCAAACTATTTTTCCAACTTTTATAACTGAAATTGGCGAAGAAACCGAAACTACCAAAACTTATCCATTTCCCAAAACAAATTTATTTATTGTGGCTCAGGTTTTCTATACGGATGAAAGTCTTTATTCAAAATATTCCAACAAAGACAGTAAATATGTCGGAACAGGTGAATCTATAATTATTACAATTGCCATTTCCAAAAAGAAAAATCCAAAGGATCTCACAGAAACTATAAACTCTTCAGCAGAAGTTACTTACGATGAACAGACCAATAAAGTCAGAACAAAACAGTTTATAGTTATCAATAAGAAAAAATACTTAGTCGGCTTGGAATGTGATTGCAGTCTAAAAAGACAAACTGAAAAATAAAACTACAATTTGTAGTTGTAAATTATTTTTTCGCCAATTTTCTCTGCCGTTCAAAATGCTCGGCGACGAGTTTTGCAATTTTGATTCCGACGAATGATAAAAGCTTTTCAACCTTTACTTAAAATTAAGGTAAAAGAAGCAACCCAAAGATTCAATCTGCCGTCTAAAATTTAAAAACTGTCTTGACAAAATTAATTTTAAGCAAGTAATGAAATGAGTCAAATTAAAGAGAATAATCAAAGTAATCTTAAACTGTCAAAACAATTGTCATTAGTGGATAATTCTGCAACTTTTGAATCTAGTTCAGATTTTATCCAAGAAGTAGTTCTTTTAGAGGTTTTTAAAGAATGCAATTCCCACATTCGAGAGACTGACAAGAAATCAATAACAATAACTTGCTCCTTTATTGCACTTTGTTCAATATTGTGGGGAGGTTTTCTTAGAAATGTAAATGATGTAAGCGCCCTTAATGGTTCTTGGCAAATATTGTTTTTTCTAACCTTTTTACTTGGAATAGGAACAGTAGTATTTTTTATGCAACTTTGGTATAGAGAATGGAAAATGCATTATATAGGAGTTTGCTGTTCCATTCGTGAAAAAATAATGGCGACATCCATTTCAGAGGAAAATGAAAAATTCTTCCCATATTGGATGCGAAAGCAATTACCGACATCTAGGTTTTCAATTGACAACTTATTTATGTATTCAATTTTTATTATTAATTTCTTAATTTTTATAGCTATATTCCTTGAACTTCAAATACTCCAACCTATCTAAGCACCTAAGCAAAAGTAATACGATATAATGAACCAATTTGTGAAAGAACTTGAGTCAGTTCTTGGCACAAGTTCTTGTAAGAACTGTATGCGTCC
>JANOXW010000587.1:0-6595 GCA_031418635.1 Acidobacteriota bacterium | reverse complement strand
TTCAAATAATGTCTAATTAACTAAAATGAGGTGATATGAAAGAAATTAACATACCAATAGCAGAATATACAGGAACAATCACGGTCGGCAACAAGGAGTTGCCTTGCGCCGTGTTGTATCCAGATACGGAAACTCCGATTAGAGTTTTTTGGCAACGGGAAATTGTCGGACTTTTAACGGGTAACAAAAAAGGTGGTTTTGAGCGTTATTTACAACCCCAAAACTTACAAAAGTATTTGCCTGAAAAGTTTAAGGAAAAATCTTTGAGCGAAACGGTAATGCCGATGAAAATCAAAGGTCGTGCAGGTATTGCCCAAGCATTTGAAGCTACCGATTTGATTGACATCTGCAAAATGTATATGCAAGCCGACAAAGCAGGTGTTTTGACCTATCCGCAAAAACTTATAGCAGAACAAGCCGAAATAATCGTTTTTGCTTTTGCTAAGACAGGCGTTGTAGCAATCATTGACGAAGCTACAAGCTATCAATACGTCAGAGATAGATTTGCTCTTAATCGGCTATTAGAAAAGTATCTGGACGATGAAGCAAAGCCGTGGGCGAAAAAATTTAAAGACGAATTTTACAAGCAAATCTTTCGGCTCAATAATTGGGAATTTAACCCGTCGGGCTTCCATAAACGCCCTAGCGTTGTCGGTAAATGGACAAACGAACTTATTTACGCCCGTTTCCCAAAACCTGTTTTAATAAAACTTGAGGATTTGAATCCATTAACCAATAAAGGCTATCGAAAATGGCGGAAACATCAATTTTTAACAGAGGACGTAGGTAATGTGGAATTGCAGGAATACATTTCTAACTGCATTTTTCTTATGAAATCTGCTTCTAATTGGAAAAAGTTCAAACAATTATTTGCGCGGGCTATGGGACAAGAATATCAGCAAGATTTATTTGAATAGCAAATTAACCTGAAGCCTGTGCGTAATTCAAAGTTTTAATCTGAAACGTGCATTTTCAATCTGTTCTTTGACAACCGCCGGATTCTTTTTCTGGCGATAATTGTTCAGCCAACAGATTTGATATGCCCAGACTGAAGCCAAGACAAAGGCTCCGTTTTTGGCTTCTCCTTTGACCTTACAATCTTTGAGGTCAAAGGCTTGAATCAGTCTTTGAAACAACAATTCGATGGTTTCTTTGCGATATTCATAGAGGTCATTCTTCCACGACCGATTCATTTCGGGAAATTGTCGCGGAGTCAAAACATAACCACCCGCTTTTTCATATGCGGGAACAAAATGTTCTTCCCCGAAAGTCGTATCAAGCATCACATCAGTAATTTGTAGTCGTCCTTTTTCCAGTTCCTCAAGAGCGATTTTAGCCTCGTTCGCAGAGTTTCTGCGCCAGACCGCAAAAAGCGGAACAGGAGAGGGAAAAACCAATGTTTGCAGGACAATTCGATAACCTTGAACCCACCCGCGAGACCCCGACTTAGACCAACTACTTTCCGTGTCCACGTTTCTTAACCCAACCGGAATGACACCATTTTGACGGTCTTTTTTGTGCCATTTAGGGCCAACTGCTTGCCACCTTCTGCCATCGGTCGCGCTGACCGAACTCCAGTTTTCGATTGAAGCAGTTTCGCTCAAAATGGTCTTGCCAAAAAGCGAAATCTGTTGTTCGGCAAGTGGCACGAGAGTTTTTAGCCGCCGCAAAATACGGGTTCGATGTGGCACTCGCGGAAACTCTAAAACCGCCAAAAGAGCCGTATCTTTGGTTAATAGAGGATGCAGTTCAGAATCAGAAAAAGTCTTGGTCACGACCGCGACAACCGCCAAAAGCAGAAAGGACAAGTTAGAAAAAGTTAGTTTTCTGCCGCGACCCACAACTTTATTTGGCTCTTGATAGCCAAGTTTAATTTCTTCGATTAAACTGAACAAGGCATCAAGAGGCACGAAACAATTTTCAATTGACATCAATCCGAATTTTAATCGTTCCTTATAGGTTTAATTCCCCGTAGCTCTGCTACGGAAATAAGGAAAAATAAAAATTCCGATTCAATACCTCGCGGCTCTGCCGCGCGGAAAATTTATTTTAAATCGAAATGAAAAGAATCGAACCGAAAGCGGGACAAGAATCGGTCTGGGATTATCCGCGACCGCCGCGACTTGAACAAACCAATAAACATCTCAAAATTATTTTCAACGGCGAAATTATCGCGGAAACGAATCGTGCTTTTCGCGTTTTGGAAACGAGTCATCCGCCGGTTTATTATTTTCCGCCGGAAGATGTGCGGATGGAATTTTTTAGAAAAGAAATCAACACATCGTTTTGTGAATGGAAAGGTCGCGCCGGTTATTATTCGATAATTGTTGGCGAAAAAGAAGCATTTGAAGCCGCGTGGTTTTATCCGCATCCGACCGCAAATTTTAAGGAAATCGAAAATTACCTTGCGTTTTATCCTTCAAAAATGGATGCGTGTTATGTTAATGATGAACTTGTGGAAACGCAGGAAGGCGATTTTTACGGCGGTTGGATAACTTCGGATATTGTCGGACCGTTCAAAGGCGGCGCGGGAACTTGGGGTTGGTAGAGTGCGAAACTAAAATGTATTTTCAAACGTAAAAACTTTCGATCTATTTAATCGGTGAGGAATTTTATTTATGAATTTGAAAGTTTTTATTTTTATTTTGCTTCTTTCGTGCGTCTCCATTTTTGCTCAATCGAAGGATGATCAAACATTAAAATCTCTGGTCAAGCAAATGACCGACGCGCAACAAAGTTACGATGCAAACGCGCTTGATAAAATTTTTACGGCGGACTATATCGAGATTTCGCCTGTCGGAGAATTTGATTCGCGTGAAAAAGTGTTGGGATTTTACAAACCCGAACTGAAACCGCCCGCCGATAAAATGTCGGCAAGCACCGAACATACTGAATTTTCGATTCGCAGTTACGGCAAGTTTGCCATCATTATCACAAAATTGAATTATACAATCGTGAGCGAAGGAAAAACGCTTCCGCCGAGAAGTATTAGAGCAACACTCGTTTGCCGAAATGAAAAAGGCGTGTGGAAAATCGCTTCGGCGCAATACACGGGAATTCGCCCGTCGCCCGCCGCACCGAAAACCGAATAAACTTATACATTCTTTTGAGTTGCAAGGTTGAAAAAATTGTTTCTCAGCCTTTTTTGTATTCAAAATTATAATGCTAAAATTCTTTTTCAGTATGAAACAAACTTTTTCCGACAAAAAACTCTCTACAGTTTTTTCAATCCTTGAAAGCAAATCTATCTCTCAAAATCAGAAATTAACAACTCGAAACCCGATTCACGTCGTCTATGGCGGCGCACATCTTTTTACATCAGATACGCCGAAGAAATTAGGCAAAATCGCGCTCAAATCGCTGGAAACTTACGCGCCGAATTTTGTTGAATTTGCGTCGGCGATGTGGCTCAAAGGTGCGGATACTTTGCCGCAGTTTCGGGATGTTATTGAAGATTTAGAGTTTGATCTTGCCGATAATCCTGACCAAGTTAAAGTGGAAAATTATAATGCGTGGTTGGCGTGGACGGTTTATCAGCGGACGATTGAGAAATTGCGGACTGAAGCCGTGGAAGATTTTCGGATTGATTTTGAAGACGGTTACGGCTTGAGAACCGACGCGGAAGAAGACGGACACGCGATTTCGGCTTCGGATGAACTTGCCAAAGCCTTACGCGAACAAACGATGACGGCGTTTTCAGGCTTTAGAATCAAATCTTTCGCGCCCGAAACTTACCGCCGCGCTGTCAGAACACTCGATTTGTTTCTGACCAATTTAATCAAGAAAACGTCGGGCAAGTTGCCTGAAAATTTCGTCGTAACTTTGCCGAAAATCACCCGAACTGAAGAAGTTGCCGTGTTGAATGAATTGCTCACGGAATTTGAAAAGCAAAATAATCTTGAAAACGGCGCGGTTAAAATCGAGATTATGATTGAAACGCCGCAAGCGATTATGATTTTGCGGGAATTGGTCGAAGCGGCAAACGGACGTTGTGCGTCGGCGCATTTCGGTGCGTTTGATTACACAGCGAGTTTCGGGATTTCCGCCGTGCATCAACATCTCAACCACGAAGCCTGTATTTTTGCGCGACAAATGATGCAGATTTCGCTTTCACCTTTGGGCATTCGCCTTTCTGATTCGGTAACGCCCGAATTGCCGATTCCGATTTATAAAGGCGAGAATCTCACCGAAAAGCAATTAAATGCAAACAAACGCGCCGTGCAAAACGCTTGGCGCAAGCATTTTAACAATGTAACCAATTCGCTCATCAACGGCTTTTATCAAAGTTGGGATTTGCATCCGGCGCAACTCGTGGCGCGTTATGCCGCTGTTTATTCGTTTTTTCTCGAATCGAATGAAGAACAGGCAAAACGCCTCAAAGGTTTTATCGAAAAAGCGACGCAAGCAATAATAACTGGAAATCAATTCGACGACGCGGCAAGCGCACAAGGACTTTTGAATTTTTTCCTTCGCGCACTAAATTGTGGCGCAATGACCGAAGCAGAAATTTTGGAATCAACCGGATTGAATGCGGAAGATTTGCACTCCGCTTCTTTTGTGAAAATTATGCAGAAACACCGTCAAGCTGATGGCGTTCCAAATTTTCACGAGTAAAGATTCATCGTTCGCGTGAGCAATTTTATCGGATCAGCAACATTTAACGCTTCGCGCACGAAGAACGGTTCGCCCGCTTTGACACCAATCAATGAACCGAAATAACGTGAACGGTTTTCGAGTTCGTCTAAAAAACCTTTGTTGGTCAGGCGAGTTTCGAGTTCGGTTGAATTCGGATTGTAAAATTGCGAATGGTGAGCGCGAATCGCTTCCATTTTTACTTCGAGAAATTCGGAAATGTCAACGATAAACGAAGGCACGACGCGACGCGAAAAAGTGTTATGCGCGACCATCGGAACATCGATTCTTTCCTGTCCGAAATCGCCGTCATATTTTCGCATACTTGCAAGACGCGCCGATTCGCGCACGAGTTGCGTAATATGATTATGGTCGGGATGCGGATCGTCAATCTGATGCGTCAAGATAACTTTCGGCTTTAAGCGACGCAAAGCGCGGACGAGTTTGGTGAGTGCTTCGTCGGTTACAAAAATATGCCCGTCGGCAAGTCCAAGATTTTCGCGGACATCCAATTGAAGAATTTTCGCGGCATTTTCCGCTTCTTCGGCGCGTCCTTCGGGCGTTCCGCGTGTTCCCATTTCGCCGCGTGTGATGTCTAACGCGCCGGTTTTGTAATCAAGCGATTTCATTTTCAAAAGCGTTCCGCCGACGGTTAATTCCATATCGTCAGGGTGCGCGAAAATCGCCAAAATGTCTAACTCGATATTTATCTCTTCCATATCAAAATAATGGCAAACAAGTTGTTTGCGCTTTTAATTTTTCTTTTTATTTTCTAACTTTAGGCGTGTCGGCTTGGAAGATATAGGCAAGCGATTTATAGACGAGTTTGGCGCAGAGAAACGCGGGCGCGTCGGAGTTTTCGGCTTTTGAAAATTCGACTAAATCCATTCCGACGACGCGCTTTCTTTTGGCTAATTTGCGAATCAACGTCAGCGTTTCATACCAGCCGAGTCCGCCGGGTTCGGGCGTTCCGGTCGTCGGAACAAGCGACGGATCAAGTCCGTCAATGTCAATTGTCAGATAAACATTTTCGGTCAAACCGTCAATTGCCTCGTCAATCCAATCGGTGCGTCCGACAATATCTTTTGCCCAAAAAATCTTAGTCGGCAAACCGCTATCAATCGCCCGCGCTTCGTCCGCCGAAATCGAGCGAATGCCGACCTGCACCGAAGGAATCCGCAAATCTTTAACGACCCGCGCCATAATTGAAGCGTGCGAATGTTTTGTGCCGTCATATTCGTCGCGCAAATCGGCGTGCGCGTCTATCTGCAATACTGAAAGATTGTGATATTTTTCGGCGTGAGCGCGTATAATCGGCGCAGAAACGGAATGTTCGCCACCGAGCATACATAAAAATTTATCGCTTTTTAAGATTTCTTTCGAGTGTTCATAAAGTGCGTCCATCATCGCTTCGGGAGTTTTCTGCGGAGCAAATTCTTCGAGCGTGTGAATCCCGATTTTATAAACTTCCGCGTCGGTTTCCTCTTCGTAAAGTTCCATATTGCGCGAAGCGTCAACAATCGCCATCGCGCCCGCACCCGTTCCCGTGCCAAACGAAACCGTGCCTTCGTAAGCTATAGGCAGAACAAGAATTTGCGCCGTATCAAAAGAAGAAAATTCTTCCTCGTCAATGCCGCCAAAATTCATCGGTAATGTTGCAGACTCACTCATTTCAGTTATCAGTCAACAGTTATCAGTTATCAGTTTGTTCACTTCAGTCAATGATTACCGGTTGTCAGTTTCTTTTTGTTCACTGATAACTGATAACTGATAAATGATTAAGGGACTTCCATTCCCAAATCTTTGCCTGAAAAAATGAAAGTCGGGCGTTTGCGACCTTTCATAAATTTCGCGGCGGTTTGCGACAGCGCAGTGATGAGCATCGGCAATGCAATCGAGGGATCGGACGGAACATAAGCCGTTGTTGCTCCTTTCAAAAGTTTGCCAAAAACATTCGTATGAC
>JANOXW010000586.1:0-1778 GCA_031418635.1 Acidobacteriota bacterium | reverse complement strand
CGAACCGGCAATAGCGGCGCGAAGCCGTAAATTCGGTGCATTTTGATTAAATTCCGCCAGATAGATTTGTCCGAGTTGCGGATGAACCTGACCAAACCAATCCGCGCCGTCGGCGTAAAGTCCGCACGCGCCGGAATCTTTCAGACCTTTTGCATAACTCTTTACCACGCGGTCAAAAATGCTTCGTTGATTGCCGTCCCAAAGATAAAACGAACCGTAACCATTGATAAACGGCTGACCGGTCGCTGACGCTTTCGCGGCATTGGTCGGACACCGATAATTAGCTCCGCCAAGTCCGGGTTTTTCTCCGGCGTTTGGCGTGCAGAGCGCATTATACGGATGAAGTTCGGAAACAATCGTGTGCAAAACCGGACAGACACCATTTTTCTTAAACTCTTTCATCGCCTCGGCTAAATTTGGTCGCGGGTCAAATTCGCCGGTTGTTCGCGCCCAAATACTGCCTTCTAAAATGGCTTCTTCAAAACCCAAAGAACGTGCCAACTTCGCGGCACTTTGCACACGCGCCAAACACAAAAATTCATTAGCGCAATTTGCATCTTTCGGCAAAGTCGTGAAAAAAAGTGAAGCTGACGTTGAAGAAGTGTTACCGAATTTTTGGCGAAACGCGCTAAAATCTTTCAAAAATGCCAAAGTCTTGTGATTGTGCGGAACGCTTAAAATCACAAACGAACTGCCGCTTAATTCGTTTATCGGTGTGCGCGACAAAGTAGCACCGAATCGCGGCACAAACGCCGAATCATACTGCACCGTGTTGTCGCAATTGCCGCTGATGCAAAATGCGGCAATCGTTCCACGCGCATTTGAGCAAGAATGGTGAAACGGCGAATAAGCCGGAAAACCGAGTTGGCAATCAAAATCTTCCGGCATTTGAAATTGGGCGGAAACGCCGGTGATGATTGGGCTGGAAACATTTTTGACAGTAATTTTTACGCTTTGCCCATCAGCAATAAGTTCGACAACCGCCGAAACTTCCGGCAATTCGGAAGACGAAAGCGAAAGTGAAATAAAATCTCTTTTGGCGGAAACCAGCGAAATCCGATTGACCTTAAAACTTTGCTTTGCTGTCAACAAACTCCACGGAATATCATCTTTTACCGCAATATTTTGACCGCCATTAGAAATATTAAAGCGCAAAACTGAGCCATTCGAGGCAAATGAAATCCCGCCAACCGACGGAATTATGTCCGAAGTCTGAGCATTTGCGGTAATTTGAAAAAACTGCAAAATGAATAGTAAAAAAATAGTCTTAATCATACACTTTGCGACAAAATCATTACGCGCCTTTGACTAAAACGAGGCTAATGCTTGTCGTTTTTGCGTTTGGATAATAATTTGAAAAACGGCTGTCGGATGAAGTTTCGCTTTGGCGACAATTTTGGCAAAATAACGCGGAACTAATGCAAAAAGCCGTTACACTTGCGCCGTTGGTTTCAATTGTATTGCAAATTAGTGTGCAGTCAAATTTTAGAAGGTGAAAGGTCTGTGGCGAATCCTGTCAAATAACGTGAAGTCTGTGCGTAAATAAATCTATTTGGTTTCAGATATTTAACAAATAATTTTTACAAAAACTACATTTGTTCTATACTCATTTTACATAAAAGTATAGTTTGTCTTTGATTAAGCAGTCTTCTAAAAGTTTTATGAGATAATGGCAATATGAATATGCCGAACAAATTTGTCAAAACTTTATCTGATCAAGATTATCAGAAATTGCTTGAGAATTATCAAACCGCAACCAATTTTCGAGTTCGTAATCG
>JANOXW010000585.1:0-4202 GCA_031418635.1 Acidobacteriota bacterium | reverse complement strand
AAACGCCTGACAATTTCGCGCCGGTCTTCTTCCTTTCGCTTTTCGAGCGACACATTTAATTCCTTAAATTTCGCCAGCGTCGCTTTCGATTCTTCGGTCAGTTTCAGACGGGCATAAACCAGACCGAGTTGATAAAGCACGTCTGCCATTTTCGGATTGAGTTCTACGCCGCGTTCAAGCGCCGTGCGGGCTTCCGCCCAACGCGCCTGCCGCACATATAATCTGCCGAGAACCGAATACGCCAACGCCAGATTTTGGTCGAGCGCAATCGAGCGTTTTATTTCGCTTTCGATTCTTTCCTGCGGTGCGTCCTGTATTTTTAAAAGCGTATCGGCAAGCAGATAATAGAGCAGCGCATTTTTATCGTCGTAGCCGATTGTCCGTTCATAAATTTTAGCCGCTTCGGCAAATCTGCCCTGCTCTGAATAAATAATCGCCAAATAGCCGAGTGCCGGAACGAGTTTTGGTTCAAGAGCCAGCGCGTTTTCAAATGCAACTTGCGCTTCGCCGGATTTTCCGATGTCGAACTGCGCCATTCCGAGCAGAAGTTGCAGACGTGCCGATTTTGGAAAATCTTTTATCGCTTCGTTGATGCGAATGACTGCCGCCGCCGGTGCTTTTGAATCAATCAGCAGCAAGCCGTAGCGTAGCCGATAAGATTCGTTATACGGTTCTTTTTCGATTGCCAGACGCATCGCCGGAATCGCGTTTTCCAAATAGCCGGCGGTTTGATAAATCTCCGCCAAAGCAAAATAAATTTTTCCTTCCGTTGTGCCGCGAGCCGTTGTGCCGCGAGCAGCCGCCGATTCAAGCAATTTTCCGGCTGCCGACAAATTTTTCTGCGCCAGATAAACTTTTGACAGCAAAACCAGAGCCTCGATGTTGTCGGCATCGCCCGCGAGAATAAATTCTAATTCTTTTTGCGCTTCAGTTGTCAGATTTTTGCTCAACAGCATTTCGCCCAAAGTCGTGTCTTTTGTCGGAACAGGCGATGCAAAATAATCTTTAAATTCTTGCACGGCGCGTTCCTTTTCGCCGCGTTCGAGCGAAATTAAAACTAACGCTCTTAAAATTTCAGCATCGGGCGCAATTGTTTTGGCTTTGATAAATAATTCCCGCGCCGCCGTGTAATCATTTTCAGCAAAGCGAATTTGCGCCAAGTTGATTAACGCGCTCGTCTGATTAGGATTGATTTTCAACGACGCGGCAAATTCCCGTGCGGCTTCCGCTTTTTTGTTTTGCCGAAACAGAATCGCGCCGTAATTATTGTGTGTTTCAGCCGCCGCCGGATTGAATTTTGCTGCCGCCGCAAAATGCGTTTCAGCCGCCGCCGGATTATTTTGCCGTTCCGCCGTAACTCCGGCTAAAGTATGCGCCGACCAATTTCGCGGCTCAAGCACGAGAATTTTTTGCAAAATGTCGGCGGCTCGTGTCAAATCCTCCGAAGCAATTGCAGACGCGGCTTCCGCCAACATTTTTTCGGTTGTTTGGCGGCGAACATTGTTTTTGTTGGTTTGCGCTTCGCCGACGGAGACGAAAAGAAGAAAACAGACGACAAAATAAAAGCTGATACCGAGTATTTGAGCGATTAAGTTTTGCTGTCGAAAATTCATAGCCGAGGTTTAACTTGATGGTTTGAAAGAACGGCGCAGAATATTTTTGCAATAATTCTACGCCGTTTGGTTTATCGGTTGCCAAATTAGAAAATCAATCTAGCCCGTAGTTGAATGACCCGGTTTCCCGCCCGATCCAATCGCGGTGAAAATCCTTCCGCACCGAAATTTGAATACCGGTCAATGTTTCCAGGTGCGCCGTTCTGTCGTCCGAGAACAGTATCAGGCGGAGAAAACAAAAGTTGATTGAAGACATTAAAAAATTCCGCACCGATTTCAAAAGTAACTGTTTCGGTAATTCGTGTTTTTTTCAAGATACTCATATCCGCCGTAAAAAATCGGTCGGAACGAAAATCCGTATTGACGAGCGGCGCAGTTCCGAAAAATCGGGTCGGATTGGCGTAATAAGCCGCGTAAGCCGGATTGACTGCCCCGTTGAGAAGAAAGGGCGGCGCGGCATTATATCTGGGCGGCGCGGCAAACGCTCCCGGATTTAGCACGAAAAATCTGCCCGCGTTGTTCGGGTCGGCAACTCTTTGGTCAGCGGCTATCGGCTGTCCGGTAAGATTCGGGCGTAGTCTGCCGAAGATTCCCGCAAGTTCCAAAAAACTATCGAATTCCGGGTCAAGTGAAAAGACAAGCGGTGTTCCCTGTTGAATACGGAAAATACCCGTAACCTGAAAACCGCCGAAGATTTTATCAATAACTCCGCCGTTATTAAGAAAACGCTTGCCTCTGCCAAATGGTAATTCAGCCAAAAAGTTAGTAACGAAAACGTGCGGTGAATTTGTCGGCGAAATCGTTTTCAGGTCTGCGAGGTCGTAGGGATTTTGCAAAACACCGTCAAGCGGCGAACCGCCTAGAATGTCTTCGGAAGCGTTTGTTATTAATCTTGAAAATGTGTAAGACGCGCCAAACTGAAAGCCTTGAGCAAAACGGCGGTCAACTTTTAATTGTAGTGCGTTGTAATCGCTTTCGCCTTCGCTTTCCAAAATATCGGTAACGCGCCCGTATTGCGGAAAAGGTCTGATTGCCTGTGCGACATTGCCGCCAAAGCCCGGGAAAACCGCGTTTGCATTTGCCGGAATGGTGATACCGATGCTTGATGCGTAGGTACGCTGTTGCGCCGTTATATCATTGATATTCGTCCGCAATATCTCGTTACCGAGTCTTAACTGTTCAAGCGTAAGCGCGTTTGGTCGTCCGAAATTAGAGCGCAGACGGTCGGCGCGATGTCCGATGTAGCCGACTGAGGCAACTAATCTATAAGGCAATTCGCGCTGAATATCAATTGTGTATTGGATCGTTCGCCCGGTGCGAAAGCCGTTTCCAAATTGACCGAATGCTAAAATTGGAACATTCGTATTACCGACAAATTGATTGTTCGGGTCAGTTGCCGGAATACTTGGGAAACTCGATAAAAAGTTTCTTGCATTACGTCCTGCGGGAGTGAACAAATTGCCGGTCGTATTATAGCCGATAGTGCCGGTGTTGATGTCGCCGCCGCCGTTTGTGCCATACAGAATCGGTGCGTAATAAAGTCCGATACCGCCGCGAATTACTGTTTTGTCGTTGACGGCATATGCTGCGCCGAGACGCGGACCGATGTTTGATTTGTCAGCTTTGGCAAGGCTGCGATTTTCGGCTTGCAAACCGCTTTGTCCCCCCGCGCCGACGAGTGCGCCGCGTCTGCCGCCCGCCTGCGGGTTGGCGACATCCGGCTCAAAACCGCGAAATCGGTCGCGGGCTTCGGTTCTGAGTCCCGGCAAATCATAGCGCAAACCGACGTTGAGCGTTAGTTTTTGACTAACCTTGATGTCGTCCTGAATAAAGTAACTTTGCGTCAGTTGACGGAAAGCCGGGTCAATCGAGTTGTTCGAGTTAAAAGCAAATTCGGTTGCTCCGGTGATTAGACTGGCAATCGGATAACCGCCGTTTCCATCGCTGTCGCTTGCCGTTTGGTCGTTGCGGAAATTGAACGAACCGCCCGGGTCAATTTTCTGGCGGACATTAAATTGAGCAAGACGGACGTTAGCACCGAATCTAAACGAATTTCGCCCGGCAATAAAAGTTACAAAATCAGCAAGTTCGAGTGTGCCGTCTTTGATTTGGTCGGTAAAAAATGACGAACCGATATTTTGCACATTGCGCGGGTCGCTTGGACCGTAACCGGGAAAATTGATGCGCGGAAACGCTGAATTTTGCGTCGCCGATACCGGAATTCCGAGTGATGAAGTATCAAACGGGTCGGTTGTATTGCGGTTGGCAACGTCGAAATATGTGTAACCAAAATTAAAATGATTGAGCAATGACGGACTAATGTTGTAATCGTGCTGAATGCGGACTATATCGGATTTGAAGTTTTGTGCGAAAACGTCAAAACTCGTAAAAGGCAACGGCAGAACCGGCGGCGGACCGGCAAGCCGGTCCGTCGTCCGGCGCGAATAACTAACCGATAATAATTGTTTGCTTGTCAAAACAAAATCGGTTTTGATGGTGAATTGTTTAGTGTCGGTCGGGCTGACAATGTTTGAATCATAGTTTTGAAAAATACCCGCACGGGTCGGTGCGGGGTAACGCTGGAGAATT
>JANOXW010000584.1:0-10451 GCA_031418635.1 Acidobacteriota bacterium | reverse complement strand
CGAACCAAATTTATTGACGCAAACGGCGGCAAATCATTCTTTGAATACAGCGTCCCAAACGCCGTCATCACCCTAAAACAAGGAATCGGGCGACTTATCCGCAGTAAAACCGACAAAGGCGTAATTGCGATTTTAGATTCGCGTTTAAAAACAAAAAGTTACGGCAAAGATTTTCTAAACAGTTTGCCTAAAACAAGAGTTACAAGCGATTTGAAAGATATAAGTAATATGTTGATGGAGTAGTATTCTAAAAAAAAATATGGATCTAAAACAAAAAGTAGATAGGCGACTAACCCAAATTCAGTCAGCTGGTTTTGGTAGTTTTGCTCAAAAACTTCGAGAATTTTGGAGGTTTTTTGATAGGGAACCTGTTTTAAATAATATTAGAGAAAGTCTAAATAAACAGTTTCCAAATATTTCGGATAAGGTTTCCTTAACCTGTAAGAATAGTATAATTGTTGAAACAAAGTCTGAAGATGAGGATATATTATTAACTATTGAAATTCTTCGGCATATTTCAGTTAGTGATTCTTTTAGAGGAAATTTGCAAGCAACTTGTTTTCCATCAGAATTTAGTATGTCTAACTGTAAGAGCCAAATTGAAATTGACGAAAATTATCTCAAGGTTTTTAAAGATTTATATTTAGAAAAATTTAGTAATTATATTGAAGAACAACTTGAGGATTATGAAATGATAAATAAAAAAGATGAAGATTTGAAAAATCAACAAAACTCTACATACATTTTCCACGCACCTGTTGGCGCAGTTCAACCCGGAAATAACAATGTCGCAAATGTGAACCAAAATATCGGACAAAACTTTTCAGAGATTTTAGAACAATTGGCAATACTAAAAAACCAATTTCAGTCTTTGTCAAGCGATGAAAGAGAAGAAGCTATAGAAGTAATTGATGCAATCGCCGTTGAAGTTCAAAGCGAAAAGCCAAGCAAAGGAAAAATTAAATCGTTTCTTTTAACCACAAAAGATTTTGCAGTAAAAACAGGAACAGAATTAGCGGCTTCAACGCTTGCCAAATTACTTGAAAGTCAAATGGGAATCAAGGGATAATTATTTATGCCATCGTTTTACGAAGTAATGATTGAACGCAACTTTTCCAGCGCACATCAATTGCGCGGTTATAAGGGAAAGTGTGAAAACCTGCACGGACATAATTATAAAATCGAGATTTTTGCCAAAGGCGCGGAACTCAATAATATCGGGCTTTTGATTGATTTTGTTGATTTGAAAAAAGCGGCGGATGAAGTTACGAAATATCTCGACCATCGCAATATTAACGAACTTCCGCCGTTTGATGAAGAGTTAAATCCTTCCGCCGAAAATCTGGCGCGGTTTATTTTGGAATATATCGCCTCGCGGGTTGATGACGAAAGAGTTCAAGTTTATAAAGTGCGTTGTTACGAAACGCCGACGAGTGTTGCCACTTATCAAACTACATAATTTCTCAAATTCAAAAATATAAATACGATGGCTGGTAGTAGTTTATAAAGCAAACTACACTGCCTTATTGCAAAGTTTCGTCTTTCGGCAAAATCATTCAAACAAATCTAAATTTACGACTAAAAATATGAAGAATTTAATCGGTTTTTTACTCCTAACGATTTTTTCCATTGTTCCGATGATGGGACAAAATTCCAGCCAAACTAAAATTAGCGGTTCTGTGATAGACCAAAATGACGCGGTGGTCGTTGGTGCGCGGGTTTTTCTGCTTAATTCGATTACGCGGATAGAAAAAACGACCAATACTGACAATAGTGGCACATTTACTTTCGACAATGTTACGCCGGGGAATTATGAAATTCGCGTGGCGGCGGAAGGGTTTTCGCAAAATGTTCGGGCGTTGCAAGTTACGACGGCGGGCATCAGCAATTTGGAAATCGCGTTGGCGATTGGCGAAAGCAATGTAACGGTGTCGGCAGAAATCGGACGCGCTGAAAATTCGGCAAACGTCCCGCAAGCCGTCAGCGTTATCAGCAGAGAGGAAATTTTAGAGCGCAGCACGTCGGTTCTCGCGCAAGTCGCACAGGAAGAAGCTGGCTTAAATGTGCAAACGACGAGTCCGACCATCGGCGCGATTGTCGTGCGCGGTTTGACAGGCAAAAACGTCGTCAATTTTGTTGACGGAATTCGTTATACAAATTCAGCCCAACGCGGCGGTATCAATACGTTTTTTAATCTTAACGAACCAAGCAATCTGCAATCAGTTGAAGTTTTACGCGGTCCTAATTCGGCTCAATACGGCTCTGATTCGCTCGGCGGAACGGTTAATCTTTTGAACAGAAACGGGAATTTCGGGACGGACAAAGCCGAATTTCACGGTGAACTAAATCCGTTTTACAATAGTGCCGATAACAGTTTCGGAAGTTCGGCTTTTTTGAGTTTCGGAACGGATAAACTTGGCGGTTATGTCAATCTTGCCGCGCGTCGCATCAACACTTTGCGCCCGGCAAACGGAATTGATTCACACGCGGCGGTTACGCGATTTCTCGGCTTGCCGTCAGATATTATCAACGGAAGTCGTTTGCCCGACACCGCTTTTACGCAATACGGCGGCACGTTTCGCTTGAATTATGCGCCAACCGACGACCAACAAATTATCTTTCAGTATCAGCGCAGTCAGCAAGACGGCGGCAAACGCTATGACCAACTTCTCGGCGGCGACGGCAATTTGATTGCTGACTTGCGAAACTTGATGCTCGATTTCGGTTATCTGCGCTACGTCAAACAAAATTTCGGCATTTTCGACAGCGCGTCGTTCACCGTTTCCTACAACACGCAACGCGAAGAGCGCGTTAATCAAGGCGGACAGGGAAATCCGGCAGGCTTGATTACGCATCTTTATGAACGCACGAATTCGACGGGATTTAACTTCTTTCTCGGCAAAGAATTACCGGCGCGTAATTCGTTTCTGTTCGGCGGCGACTTTTATCACGAAAGACTGAAATTCCCGGCATTTAACTTTAATCCGGTAAATAATTCTTCGGTTGCGACGCGCCCGCGAATTCCCGATAATGCCCGATTTGATTCGGCTGGTTTGTATGTTCAAGACGCTTGGCAGGCGATTCCCGATAGGTTGCGATTTACCGGCGCATTGCGTTACAGCGGCGCATTATACAAGGTCAGAGCCGCCGATAATGCAATCGTCAACGGCACTCGTCTTGTCCAAGACGATAGTTTGCGCTTTGCCGATTTTTCGGGCAGAATCGGCACGGTTGTGCGTGTTGTTGACAATTTGCGGCTGGCGTTTAATTACAGTCGCGGTTTTCGCTATCCAAATGCAACCGATTTAGGAACGCTTGGTTTGACCGGCGACGGGTTTGAAATTGATTATCTGACGGCGATAAATTTGGGTGGCACAATCGGCACAACCGCCGGCAGCAATGCTGTTTCGACGGGACTTCCCGTTGCGCGTCAGCGTTCCGAATTCAGCAACAATTATGACGCGAGTGTGCGTTGGAATTCTAAGCGGTTTGATACCGAATTTACAGTATTTCGGCTCGATATAGAAGATACGATTACCAAACAGGCGTTGATTCTGCCACAAGGTTCAGTCGGTAGATTTTTGGGCGACCAAGCTATTACAAGTCAATTACCGAATGGCGTTGTCTTTGTGGCTGCTTCGGGAACGCCCGTTTTAGTTCGCTCTAATTTTACCTCCGCCAAGATTTTCGGCGTTGAATACGAACTCGAAGCACACATTACGAGTTCCTTACAATTCAGAGGAAATTTCACCTACATTCGCGCTGAAGACAAAGTAACCGGCTTGCCGCCGAATATCGAAGGCGGAACGCCGCCACCGACAGGTTTTCTGAGTTTGAGATATGCGCCAATCGGCAAAAGATATTGGATAGAAGGATATGCGACGTTGGCAAATAAACAAGACCGGCTTTCGAGTCTTGATTTGTCAGACAGACGCACGGGCGCACCGCGCACTCGCGCACAAATCGCTAACTTTTTCCGACGCGGCGCGTGTGTTCGCGGTTTGACCAACAATCCCAACGGCATTTGTGGAACAGGTGATGAAACGATTTTATTAGCAACGGGCGAAACCTTAGCTCAAGTGCAAGACCGCGTGTTAGGTGTCGGCGTAAATTCTTCGCAACTTTTCACGTCGTTGCCCGGTTACGGCTTATTTAATCTGCGCGGCGGACTTACCGTCAGCGAAAATTCAAAGGTTTTCATAGCTTTTGAAAATATCTTTGACCAACAGTATCGCAATCCGAGTTGGGGAATTGACGGCGCAGGCAGAAGTTTAACCGTGCAATATCGTTATAAATTTTAAGATGTTGTAGCTTTCAAAAAGCAAAAAAGCAGTCAGATTCAATAAAATCTGACTGCTTTTTGCTTTTATTTATTGGTCGGGGCGAGATGATTTGAACATCCGACCTCTCGGTCCCGAACCGAGCGCGCTACCGTGCTGCGCTACGCCCCGTCAAACTCGACTTTCAAAGTTTATGTTACTGTTTGGATTAAGTCAAACCTCTGCACTCTGTTCTTTTTTGCCGAAGCGGGATTTGAGAAATTCGATAATCGGTGGCAAAAGTGAAAGAAACACGACGACGATGACGACTTTTTCGATATGGTCTTCGAGTTTGATGTTGAGAGCGCGTTCAATTACGCCACCCAAAAAATATCCTGCCAAAACCATTGTCAAAATCCAAAGCAAACTGCCTAAAACGCTAAACGTCAAAAATTTGAGATACGGCATTTCGGTTGCGCCGATGACAAGCGGTGCAAAGGTGCGGACAATCGGCACAAATCGCGCCATAATCACGGTTTTCGCACCATATTTGTCAAAAAAGCCCTTCGCCTTTTCAACTCGACTCGGTTTAAAAATAAACGATTTTTCGCGGTTAAAGAGAGTTTTGCCCATCACTCTGCCTGTCCAATAACCCGTGCTGTCGCCAATCACCGAACCCAAAAAAAAGGCAATTAAAACAAGGGCGATATTAAGTTTCCCAGCAGCCGCAAAAAGTCCTGAAACAACAAGAAGCGAATCGCCCGGCAAGAAAAACCCGACAGCTAACCCAGTTTCAGCAAAAATGATAAAAAACAACGCGAGATAAACGTAATTGCCGAAGGTGGCAAGTAAATTATCAATCAAAATTTTCGGATTAAGAAAATCTTTGACCGCAATTAAAAAATCTAAAATTGACTGCATAAATAAATAGTGAAAAACTATTTTAGTAAAAAACTAAAAGTGAAAAACTAAAAGTTAATGAAATTTTATTAACTTTTAGTTTTTCACTTTTCACTTCCTAATCTTCTATCTCAAAATCCATCGGAACACGCGACGAGAGCAGGTTTTGTCCCGTTATTACGCCCATCCAAACGATGAGAGCGATGCACGAAATCGCCCATCCGACGTTGGCGATTAGGTTTTCTTCGAGTGTTACGCCGAAAATAATTGCGGGAAAACCTGTCATCGCCACACGCAGAGAAGTTTTTTTCGAGCGTTCCAAACCTTCGAGCATATTGACGCGGCTGACTTCCATTTCCATATAATCGTCGTCGGAATTCAGGCGGGAAAAATAATCGGTTTCGCCTTGCGCCCAACGTCGCAAAGCCGGCGTTTCAGCCAAACGATTGGCAGTGGCAAAATGATGGATGACGTGCGCGATTTTGCCTTCACGAAGCGCGATTTCCGCTAAACCTCTGACCGAACGGAAACTCGTTTCAACCATTTCCAACGCTTTTTGAAAAACTTTTTCGGCGCGTTGCCATTCGCCGTATTGAAAATAACTCTCGCCAAGCCGTGCCAGCATTTCGCCGTCATTTTGTCCGCGTTTTTCTGCCAAACGAAGCGCGGCAAATGCTTTTCGTCCGAGTTTTAGATCACGTTCCGCACCCGCAAATGAATGCAGACAACGCGCAAAATCGAAAATCAACCGCGCATCCTTTGGATTCAAAAAAAGCGCACGGCGGAAGGCTTCCAAAGATTGAAGCAGATAACCCGACAGCCGAAGTTCGTTGGCAAGTCGGTGCAAATAATCCGATTTTTCCAACTCTTCTTCGCTCAGTTGCTTGTTTTTCGCTCGTAAATTTTTGTCTGTGGCTTTAATCTCGTTCAGAGAATTTTCCAAAACTTCAACCGAAGGAATTTTGGCAAATTCGGCTTTCATCAGAGTTTCCTTCGGTTCGCGCAGATAATCGCGCAGTTCGATTGACCGATTATCAAGCATATTTTCAGGCAGAAGCGCGAAAAGTTTGTAAATCATCTGCCGATAATCTTCGCCGCCCGAAGCAAAAGCAAACTTCAAGCCTTTGCCGCGAACTGACGTGCGATAACGATAAAAGACGTTGCCGCCGCGTTTTAAGGCGCGAAGTGCTTGTGTTTCGACTTGTTCGATGTTGGCAATTTTTAACCGATATTTGGAATTATTAACCGAAGCCCAAAAGCGTGGCAAAAATCCGGTGCGCGTCAGCCGTTTGCCGTCAAACGTAATGCGGTCATTCCAAGCTAAAAATGGAAAAATCAGCCAACTTAGTCCGAAGAGCAAGATTCCCGCCAAGTCTTGTTCCAAATAAATCAAAAATCCCGAAAAAAACGTCGTCAAAAACAGCACGATAAAATAGCTGTTCGGCGAAATGCGAATACTGATGGGTTCATCAGAAAATGTTGCGACAGCAGAAATGTCTTTAGTTGTAACGATATTACTCAAACTTTTATGTCCTCTCAACCTATTTAGTAGTTAAGAAATAACTAATTTAGCGGAATTTCTAGCCAATCGGTAATCCGCCTGTCGGTGGCGGCAATACGAGTTCTTTTATCTCTTTTGCTTTTTCGGGATTTAGTTGTTCGAGTTTTTCTTTGGCTTCTTTGGCGGTTGGCGACATCGGAATTGGTTTGTCGTCTAAATCTTTGGCTTCGCTGGCGGGTTTGGCGATGTTGAAATATAAATCGGCGGCTTCCGCTTTTTTGTTTTGCTTTTCATAGATTTTTGCCAACTCGAAATTTATGGTGTCTTTGGCAAGTATCGGATTGTCAAGCGCGGCAAGTTCTTGGTAAAGTGCGGCGGCTTCGTCCAATTTGCTGTCGTCGGTTTTTGCTTGTGCCAACGCAAATTTGGAAAGCGTGCCGACTTCACCGCCGGTTTTTGATAATTCTTCGAGTTCCAATGTCGCGGCTGGGCGGTCAATGTTCAAACGGTTAACCGCGATGAAATATTTTGCCTTAGCTTCAACTGCGCCGTCGTATTTGTCCACAACCGCTTGAAATTCAGCGATAGCGGCTTCGGCGCGTTCTTTTTCGGTTTTGAAAACTTTAGCCGTTGAACCGGCAGGAACCGGCTCACTGGTTACTTGCACTCTTGAAGTTTCAATCGCTTTGCCGAGGGCGGCGTTGGCGGCATTGTCAGAACGCCGATTCCAAACGTAAAAAATTCCGACCAACAAGGCTAAAACGGCAACCGCCGCCAACCCATACATAATATTTTTGCCTTTACCTTCAAACTGTTTGCCAAATTCCCTGACTTTGCCGCCGACATTTTTTTGAAAATCGTCCCGATAAACCGGCTTTTTTTTGTCCTCTTCTTTAACCGGTGCTTGAAACTGTTGTGGTATATGTCTTTTTTTTCTTGCCATTTTAAAATTTTTTGCAATCCTTTTGTTACTTTATCGTTTATAATTTAGTAGATAAGTTTTATTTTACGAAATTGTCAATTTATAGTAAAACGAGGGAAAAGTAAAAGTAAAAAGACAAAAGTAAGAATAAAATTGGGTGAATAAAAAAAATATTATTTTCGGGAACAATTTCAAAAATTTGGTGTCTAATAGGATAGTTCGCGGGAAACCGACGGATGAGCAATTTGAAATTCTCTGATTTAGGGAAAGATAAAAGGCAGATGTTCTTCAGTAAGTCGCTAACATTTGACGAAGAAGAAATAGGTAATGTTGCTTTGGCGACAGGTCTGATTTCTGCCGAAGCGGAGTTCATTGAAAGACTAAAAACGGGCGATGCCACAGCTTTTGATACTTTAGTAACTCGTTACACAGGTGACATTTACAGTTTGTTGTTTCGCATTACGGAAGACGCAGAAGAGGCTGGAGATTTGACGCAGGAAACTTTTTTATGCGTCTTCAAAGCGATAAAAAAATTTCGTGGCGATGCAGATTTGAAAACGTGGCTTTTTCGGATTGCGATAAACCAATCGCGCAATCGGTTTCGCTGGTGGAAACGCCGACGACGTGAAAAAACGATGTCGTTGGATGCGCCAATTGGTGAGAGTGAAACACCATTTCACGAAACTATGGCGGGCAATTTTGCTAATCCTGAAGAAAAAATCCTTCAGCGGGAACGCGAAAAGTTTTTGAGTAAGGCATTGCACGATTTGTCTGAAAATTTTCGGGAAGCCGTTATTTTATGCGACATCGAAGGTTTAAGTTATGAAGAAATTGCGTCGGTGTTAGAGATAAATATCGGTACAGTAAAATCACGCATCGCCCGCGGACGCGAAGAATTGCGAAAGAAGTTGAAAGATTTTTGAAAAATGGTTTTCGGTCTTAGGTCTTTGGTTTTTGACAATCAACAAAGACCAAAAATCAAAGACCTAAGACCGAAACAAATGAATGATTGACCCGCCCCGGTATCAGTAAATAAACCAAAAAATCGGTGCCAATCGAGAGGTCAAATGAAACGAAAAGTTTAGAAATGATTGAGGTTTCAGCATATTTTGAAAACGCGACCAGCAACATCCGTTAGAAAGATTTTTGTTGAAAGAGCCTGAAATTATCTGAACAAAACCGTTTGTTTTCTATCGGAAAACAGCCGGGGTCGGTCAGTCATTCAATTTTGGATTTCGGATTTAATTCCTAGCAAATCCAAAAATAAAAAAATGAAGTGCGAAAATTTACAATTAAATCTATCGGTTTATCTTGACGATATTTTGCGAGATGAAAAACGGGCGACGCTGGACGAACATCTGGCACGATGTCCGTTGTGTCGGCAGAAGTTGGCGGATTTTCAATCGTTACGGATGGATTTGCGTATTTTGCCGCGTCCCGAAATGCCGAATGAGTTGTTAGTTGCGATGCGAAGCCGCGTCGCGCAGGAAGTTAAATCAACCCGAAAATCTATTTTTACCGAAAGTTTTCGTGAATGGTTGCAGATGCGCTTTATGCCTTATAGCGTCGGCACGGCGTTGTCGTTGGTGTTGGGCGTAACGCTTTTGTGGACTCTGCTTTCCGCCGCGCATTCAACCGACCAATCTTTTGAATTGGCAAAATATCAGCCGATAAAGCAATCAACTATAATGTTGACAAATTCCAATTCGGCGGTGAAAACAAACGATTTTGAATTAAGCGCGGCAGATTTTGCCGCCGCCCGACTTTCGATTTCAGGCGATTCTCCGTCGGTTAATCCGCAGGGCGCATTGGTTGCGCTGACCAAATCGTTTGTGCGCGGAAAAATGAAGGACGATGAAGTTGTCGTCGTTGCCGATGTTTTCGGCGATGGTCTGGCGCAGATTTTCGAAGTCATCGAACCTTCACGCGACCGCCAAGCCGTGCGCGAACTGCAAGAAGCTCTAAAAACGAATCCCGATTACGCGCCGCCGTTTGTTCCTGCAAATCTTGATGGACGTTCTGACACCGTGCGCGTTGTCCTAAGAATTCAGCGCGTTGATGTGAACACACATCAATAGGTTTCAGGTTTCAGGTTCAAAGTTTAAATCCGAAACCTAAAACTTTGAACTTTGAACCTTGAACCTATTTCTTTCCAAGTTCGACGGCGCGTTTATATGCCGCGTAGATTGCTTTTGATAAAACCGTTCGCAGACTTCCTTTTTCCATTTGATAAATCGCTTCGGCAGACGTTCCGCCGGGCGATGTTACCATATTGCGAAGTTCGGCGGGATGTTTGCCTGATTCCATTGCAAACAAAACCGAACCGAGAATTGTTTGTTGGACGAGTTCTTGCGAAACGTGGCGTGAAAATCCGAGATGCACGCCCGCGTCGGTCATCGCTTCCATAAACGTAAAAATATAAGTCGGTCCAGTCGCTGAAAGGGAAGTCGCCATATCAATCATATTTTCGGTTTCGACAAAAATCTCCTTGCCGAGTGCGGTCAACAATTCTTTGACCTGCGCCTGATGTTTTTCGTTGACTTCCGCCGTGCAAGTCCACGCCGTCATTCCTTGCCCGATTTGCGACGGTGTGTTCGGCATTGTCCGCACAATCAGCCGATTATCGAGTTCTTCGGAAATCGTTTCGATAGTTGCGCCCGCGATAATTGAAATGATGAGATGTTCAGGCAAAACGACATTTTTGAGTTCGGCTAAAACGCCTTTGATGCGTTGCGGCTTGACGCACAAGGCGACGATTGATTCATCACGCCCAATGGCTTTCACCGCGTCGGCGTTGTGTTCAAACATCTTAATATTATATTTCTTTTGTTTATCTATCAACTCTTCTTTATTCTTAATATAATATTCC
>JANOXW010000583.1:0-8205 GCA_031418635.1 Acidobacteriota bacterium | reverse complement strand
ATTCACGACACTTCATCGGTTGTCGGCGCAGGCGCGAAATATGGTGCGGTTGCGCTGGCAGTCGGCACAACCGTCAAACTCGCCCGCGCTCTGTGGATTGTTCCCGTTACGCTTTCGACAGCGGCCATAAAACGCAGCGGTGCGAAAATCAAATATCCGTGGTTTATCGGTTTGTTCGTCATCGCGGCGGTCGTCAACACTTATCTGAATTTTGGCGAGCCTGTTTACAAAATGCTTTATGATCTAGCAAGAATCGGTTTGACGGTTACGCTTTATCTAATCGGCAGTCATATTTCGCGGCAGACTTTGAAACAAATCGGTATTCGTCCACTCGCCCAAGGCTTGATTTTGTGGATTATCATCAGCGTTTTATCGCTCGGATTGATTCTTTACGGTTATATCAGTTTGTAGTTTTATAAAGAACTATGTGCCAGTTTTAAGAATTTTAACTTCATCCCGATTATTAAAAATTTGCGAAATAACTAGCGTGAATTTATATTTCTTTCCGATTTTACATCTTTAAAATTCTTGTGATTGCCCCTGACAGTCTGCGCTAAATTATGTAAAATACCGAATAGAAAATGCTGAAAATAGATATTCACACACATATTTTGCCGAAAGATATTCCGAATTGGAAAGACAAATTCGGTTATGGCGGCTTTATCACGCTCGAACATCACAAACCTTGTTGCGCCAAAATATTGAAAGATGACGGACATTTTTTCCGTGAAATTAAAGATAATAGTTGGAGTGCAGAACGCCGAATCGAAGAATGCGACGCACAAAACGTCAAGATGCAAGTGCTTTCGACTGTTCCCGTAATGTTTAGTTATTGGGCGAAACCGAACGACGGCGCAGAAGTTGCGAAAGTTTTGAATGACGGTATTGCCGAAATTGTCGGAAAATATCCGAAGCGATTTATCGGACTTGGAACAGTTCCGATGCAAGATACAAATTTGGCGATTAAGGAACTCGAAAGATTCAAAAAAATCGGACTTGTCGGTGTGCAAATCGGTTCAAATATCAATCAGTTAAATTTAGGCGAAGCACAATTTTACGAGTTTTTCGCCGCTTGTGAAGAACTTTCGATAGCGATTTTTGTTCATCCGTGGGAAATGATGGGCGAAAAAGATATATCGAAATATTGGTTGCCGTGGCTCGTCGGAATGCCGGCGGAAACTTCGCGGGCAATTTGTTCGCTGATTTTTTCGGGTGTTTTGGAAAAGTTGCCGAGTTTGCGAATCTGTTTTGCACATGGCGGCGGTTCGTTTCCTTATACTTTGGGCAGAATCGAACATGGATTTAAGGTGCGTCCCGATTTAGTTGCAATTGATAATGAACGAAATCCGCGCGAATATTTGGGCAAATTTTGGCTTGACTCGCTCGTTCACGATGAATTGATGCTCGAATATTTGGTAAAACTCGTTGGCGCGGAAAAAATCGCGCTCGGCACAGATTATCCATTTCCCCTTGGTGAAGAAATTGCCGGAAGTTTGATTGAATCTTGCACTTTTGATGCGGCAACAAAGGCTGAATTACTACACGGCGCGGCGTTAGCTTGGTTAAATTTAGAAAAAAATTTGTTTTAGTCCGCGAATGAAGCGAAAAACGAGAAAATAAAACTCAAATTAGAAAAAACATTTTCTACTTCTTTTTCGTTTACTTCGCCTGATATGTTTTTAATTATTTTTCGCTCACGGCAACGAGCAGTTTGCTGTAAATCACGGCGTAAAGTTTGTTTGCCATCAGCACATCAAAGACGGCGATTTTGCGGTATTGAACCAATGCTGATTGCTTGTCGCGGTTGACTAAATAAAGTTGTCCGCCGGCAATTAGAAAATGGCAGAACTTCTTTGTGGAAAAACAAAAGAGGTTGTTCCAATGGTGTCAAAATGCACAAATTCCGGCAGAAAATAATTACGCCGCAAGAGAAATCCGCAAAATAGTCATCGCCCGCCAAATGAGTTATGGTTCGCAAAGTAAAGAAGGCGCGAAAACGCAGGAAACCCCGGACAAGTATTTTACAAACCTTGAAAAAACGAGAAGCCAATCCGCGAGATAAATTAGTCGAAGCCTTAAAGAATTTAAGCCACAATGAAAACTTGGACATCGCCGAAGCATTGGTTGGCAGTCCAACAACTCACTTTGACTAAAAATCACCCGTAACTTTTTATCAGGGCATTACCTCCAATTCAAAAAAACTCTTGCTTTTTTAAACAATTCGGCTTAATATAATCTTACTTTTTTTTCAGAATATCGGAAGCAGTTTTACCGGTAAGGTTAAAGTCAGGAAAATTTTAGAACACAGTTAAACTTTCTTGTCTTTAGCACATTATATTTGATGGGTAATTTTGTCCGAAAACTGTTTGGAAAGGGTATCGCCAAATTTTAGCTTTCCATTCGGCAACGTGCCGATTGTTTCAGGATAAATTTAGTTGACTTTTTGATTAAGTTTTAATGAAAGTGAGAGCGTCAACGCTCTTACGATAGCCCCCCGGCGGCGGTATATTCAATCTGCTTTCCAAACAGATGTGGTCGAAAATTAAAATATTTTTTTTCTTTTCGACTATTTGCCACTTTTTTACGTCTTACGGATTGAAAGACACATTTTAAATTTTTAAGGAGACCTAACAATGAAAAATTTTAGAGGATTTATTTCGTTCAACAAGAGAAACAATTTGATCGTCTTGTTTATGGCATTGGCAATAGTTGCCATCGGTTGGATTGCGACACCGACGGCGCAGGTGCAGGAAAGAGTTTCAAATATCGTTCCGATTACCGAGGACTTGGCACAAGCCGAATTGAAACGACAAATAATGAGTGTCCGCGACGGCAAGGTTCAAACGGAAACCAGCAATAGACCAATTGTGCCGAATGTGGCAAACGCCATTCGGAATCTGCCGGGTTGTACGACAAATACATTGCCGGCAAATGATGACGGTTCAACTGCTGCGGTCAATTTGGGATTGAGTGCTAATTATTTTGGGACGACCTATACCCAAACCTTTGTTAATAATAACGGTAACATCACCTTCAATGCGCCGCTTGGGACGTTCACGCCGTTTGATTTAAATACGACTAATGTTCCAATCATCGCGCCGTTTTTCGCCGACGTTGACACGCGTGGCGCGGGTTCCGGTTTAGTTCAATATGGCAATGATACGGTTGGTGGACGGACGGCATTCTGTGTTAACTGGATCAATGTCGGATATTTTCCTTCGGCGACTAATTTGCTAAATTCATTTCAACTTATCCTGATTGATCGTGCAGACACAGGCGCAGGTAATTTTGACATTGAATTTAACTATAATTCGATTTTGTGGGAAACCGGCGGTGCCTCCGGCGGCACGGGCGGTTTAGGTGGAAATTCGGCGCGTGCCGGTTATGCTAACGGCACGATGGCTCCCGGAACATTCCTTGAATTACCCGGTTCAGCAGTCAATGGCGGTTTGCTGGACTCAAATGCAACTACCGGCTTAACCAACAATTCTCGTAATTCGAATGTCTTAGGGCGTTACATTTTTTCCGCCCGCAATGGTCAAATTCCAACACCAACGCCGACACCAACGGCAACTCCAACGGCAACTCCAACCGCGACTCCAACCGCGACTCCAACCGCGACTCCGACTCCAACCCCTGGAGTTAATGTTTGCACTCCAACGACGACCGTTACCGAAGGCAATTTGTTCCCAGGTGGAGTCGTGTCCTTTGGTGTTACCAGTGGTGCCGGTTCTGTTACGGTTGATCACGTTAATGCCGGAACTGGACTGCAATCGCTCACGGTGGTTGGAACACCAGTCAATGCAGTGGTCAATATTCCCGCCTTTACACCAGGCACACAAATGCCGGTAGTGGTAACATTTACACCGATCAATCCGGGATTAGCAGTTGATTTCACTCTGAGAGCAGCCAGCACGTTCCACGCCGCAAACATCAGAGCGCGATGTCCAGACACTTGCACACCGACGACGACTGTTACGGAAGGCAACTTATTCCCAGGCGGAATTGTTTCATTCGGTATCACGAGTGGACCGGGAACAGTAACGGTAGATCACGTCAATGCGGGAACAGGCTTACAATCGTTGACCGTGATGGGAACACCGGTCAATGCAGTAGTAATGATTCCGGCATTTACGCCAGGAACGACTGCGCCGGTAACAGTAACCTACTTTGTGCCGGATCCGAGTCAGCCGGTAGATTTCACCTTGAGGGCGGCAAGCACCTTCCACGCGGCGAACATCAGAGCGCGATGTGGAACAACTCCACCGCCAGTAGTGAAAAGCGAGAAGTAATACAAGAAACAAAGTAAAAAGATTAGCCGTGAAGTTCACGGCTAATCTTTTTTATTGGGATTTGCTTTGGGTTGTTGAGGTGTTTGTGTTCACGCTGGCGGTTTGGTTTTGGGTTGATGCTTCATTTTTTAATTCTTCGGGCGATTTCCAACTGGCTTTCCTCAACAAATCGAGGGCAAAGCGAATCGGTATTGCCATATTGGCTGCCGTGCTTTCGGTGAACACGCCGAAATTTACGCCGATGACTTTGCCGGTTTGACCGAACAACGGCGCACCCGAACCGCCTTCTGCTGTTTTCGCATCGTGAACGATTCTTCGCGCATCCAAATCGGTAATCGCGCCTTGTGTGGTCAACGGCACTATTTTCTGTGTCTGTGCCAAAAAATTTATCAACGCTTGCCGCGAATTGCCAAAACGCGCATTGATTGATTTAGCCTCGTCGTCGTCAACCATCGCTAAAAGACGGTCAGGACCATTCGGATAGCCCATCGTAACGACGGTTTTGCCGACGGACGCGGCGTTGGAATCTTCTTCCAGCGGCAACACGGGAATGTCGGGCGATACGGCATTCATATCTATCGAAGCGATTGCCAAATCTTCCCGTGTCCCGACTTGGCGCACCTTTAATTGAAACGGTTGCGGGAAATTCGGGAAGTAAATGACAAGCCGCTTGATTCGCGCCCGTCCGTTTGATTCTTTAATCATTTGCTTGACCAAATCATCTTCCGCCCACGGTTGAACGACGTGCCGATTAGTAACGATAAAACCGCCGCCGACGTGAAAACCCGTGCCGATAAAATCGTATTCGACGGGCGTTCCGTTGCCTTCGGTAGTCAAACCGACGGGCATTTGCGGTGTTTGAAAGCCTTCTTCGGACGGCGCGGGTTCAAATTGGCTGGGCTGAAAATCTTGCGGGTCGGGATAGCGTAACATTTTACCGTTTTTGCGGTCAACCAAATCATACACGCCGACAATCAGACACACGCCGTTGCCGTATTCGACACGCAGATTCGGCGCGAGTGAAACGGTTTTGATGATGTCTTTGTTCGATTTGTCAATCTGTCCGAGTTGCTCGTTGTTCTGGACGAGTTGCTCTTCGAGTTTGCGGACGACTTCGCTTTGTTGTTCGGCGAGTTGACGGGTTTTTTGCAATTCCCGATTGTATGAAAAGCCGAGATAAAAAATCCCGCTGATAAAAGAAACGACGATGACCAACACGATAAGTTTCGTTGTCCACGCAATTTCACGCGAGAGTTCGCGGACAAATTCACGCAAAAACGCCTTCGCATCGTCGCGTTTCGGTGTAAAAGCCGATTCAAGCGCGGCTTCTTCGATAAATTGGGCGATGTGCGGCTGTTCGCGGTTGGTGGTGATGAGCGAAGATTTCGATTCCAGCGAAAAGAACGAAAATGAAACATCGGTGTCTGGAATTTCCACGCTATCGCCGTCTTTGATAGCGACAAAACGCCGTAACGGTTCGCCGTTGAGCTTCAAATTTAATGCTTCACGAAAATTTATAACGCGATAAACGCCTTTTTCGAGTGCCAACTCAAGCCATACGCCGTCGTCCGCAATTTTATCGGTGTGAATTTGCAAATTGCTGGCTTCGGTTGAGCCGAGACGAATATTTTCTTCCGAAAATAACTCAGTCCGCTTTTCCTCGCCAACTATAACGTGAATGATAATACCAACTGCCATTCTCTTCTAACAATCAAATCTTAAATAACCAACGTCCAATAATCGAATAGTAACACAAACCGCAAATTAAATTGAGTTCGGAGATGTGTAATCAGCGAAATTTTAGGGTTATTGCAAGGTCAGAGATTTTTTCTTGTCATCGAAGATGACAAACAATATAGCGTAGCGAGAATCGCTACGAGGAATTGGAAATTCCACGCCGTCGCCGAAGGTGACGAACATCAATCACCCGTTGTTCGACACTTTCAGCGTCGGAGTGTTCGATTGTATTGGTCTTAGGGTTTCGGCGAAACGCCTTCACCCTACGCTATATTGTTTGTCGCCTTTGGCGACTTTGCAATTCAACAATCCTAGCGAAGAAAGTTGCTGATAAATTCTGGCGTTTTGGTAAAATTCTGATAAATGTTAAATTTGAATTATGCTTTTTGAGAGAATCAAGCAAAAAATGAGTAAAACAAAATTCATCGAAGACCGAACAGAACTCGAAAAACTCGCGCCCGTCGCTGTTGCGCCGATTAATCGGCAGGTCTTTGTGTGTAACGGAAAATCTTGCACGGCGGTTGGCAGTGCGGAAGTCAAAGCCGCGTTTGAAGAAGAATTGCAGAAGCGAAATTTGCGCTATGGAAAGCCATCGAAAGGCAGAAATCCGAACGGCGAAATTGTTTTGACCGATTGCAGTTCCGTCGGGTTTTGTTCAATCGGCGCGGCGGTTTTGGTTTATCCCGAAGGCGTTTGGTATGCCCAAGTCCGCGCCGAAGATGTTAAAGAAATCGTCGAAGAACATCTCGAAAAGGGAAATGTCGTCAAGCGATTATCGTTAGTCGAAATGAATAAAACAAATAACGAAGAGTAAAATATCAGCGTTTATCACTTCTCATCATCGCACCGAAAATTTTTGGAGTTTCCTCGATTAAGGTGGCGGTTTTTCTCTTATCAAACTTAAAAGTCAGCTTGCCTTCGACTCCAGTCAGAGTTTTTGCTAACAAATCCAAAATATCCGTAGCGGCAGAATTATTTTCGACTACCGGAATCTTTAGATTATTATCCGTCTGCGGATTTGGCGGTGAAACTTTCAATGGAATGTCGGTTTTTTCAATGGTCGCCGTCAGGGAAACTTCCTTATTCGCGCTTGTCAACGAACCGAAGACTTGCCAAACAGTCGGATTTTCGCCTAACAAATTACCCAAAGCTGACAAATCAACTGCTTGTAAATCAACGGCAAAAGCCATCAGCGAATTGGGCGAACGATTGATTAAATTCGTCATCATCGTCGGTTGAGATGTATTTTTGTTTTCCAAAATTTGTTTGATGGAGTCGCCTTTACCGTAAATAAGCGTATTTTCACCGACTAATCCGACGACATTTTCGGTTGTGCCGTCAAGGTCGTAATTTTCGCCTTTTTCTCCTTTATATTTTGTTTTCGTGATGATAACCAGCATCTTCTTACCGCCGGCAGTTTCATCGCGGCGGCTAATATTGATGTATAACGGACGGGTTATAATCGCGCCGACAATATCTTGTTCAGCATTTAAATTCTCAGACGGTTCGCCCGTTTTGATAGTGTCCAAACTTGCCTGACGATTTTTTTGAAATTCGCTCAAAGATTCGAGTTCTTTTTTTAATGTTTGTGTGCGGCGCGGTTCGTTGGCAGATAATTTTTCCAAACTTTCTTCGACAGCGGATAAAGCGAAATTATCAATATAACTTTCATCAGCGACGAGTGTTTCTTGTAAAATGTGCAATTCTTTGAAACGAGGCGCAAATTCTTTTTCCAATTTGTCAAAATCATTGGCGATGGCGGAAATTTTTTGAAGCCTTTGCGCGTCGGTCAATTCGATTTTTTCCAGATTACTTTCAAGTTTGTTGCGTCTTTCAGTCAAATCGTCAAATTTTCGATTTATCCGACTTATTTTGTCGAATTCAGCCAACATCGTCTTTGTTTCTTTTAAGGCTTTTTTCAGATTTTCGATAACCGTCGCATTGGTTTTTGACGCTTTTGTCTTGTCCAAAATAGATTGAATAGAATTCGCAGTAGCGGATAATGCTTCGTATTTGCTTGTCAAAGTCGCCACATCTTCGTCGGATATTTCGGTTATTTGACTGGTCATCTTGATCTTTAAAGTTGCCAAGCGGTTATAGACCGGATTTTTCTCCATCGAAAACTTCGCGTTGGCAATCTGATTTTGAAAGATATTTTCCGCCATTGTTGCGGCTG
>JANOXW010000582.1:0-3154 GCA_031418635.1 Acidobacteriota bacterium | reverse complement strand
TGAGCAATACGCCAATACGTTAGCAGCTTGGTATGGATTGAGCGCGGCTGATACGCCGATTGTTTTTCCGAATCTTGCTAATTTTCCGAATACGAATCTTGGTTTTATGCAACCGTAAAAAAAGCAGAAGCCTGCGCCGTTACTGACACGCAGGCTTCTGCTTTTTTCAATCTAAAAACGCTTTAGATTTTTGATTCGATTTTTTCAAAGTTTCGAGTTGTATGTTCGGTAACGCTTCTCACCGGTTGATGATACTCGCTAAGTTGCGGAGTCGGCGGTTGAGCAAGTTGCGGTGTTTGCGACGTTCCAATTTTGTCGGTTTTTTTGCCAACATTTGCGTCTATCAATTTTGACATCAGACGAATCAGACTAAAACAAATGCCGAAAAGCGTGGCGAGATAAAATGCTACAATAATCCCAACAACATCATTCGGAACGGAGTTTTTTAAAAGCACACCAACTAAACCAACTAAAATTCCAAGCCCCAAAACACCAATAAAACCAACCGATGTAACAAGCGTATTTAACATTGGCTTAGTTTGTTCGCCATCATTGTCTTTGACCACTTTTCCGCCGCAACTTTTGCAATAGTTGAGGTTTTCGTTCACTAAACTTCCGCAATTTGAACAATACATTTTAAATTTCTCCTTATTCAGAATTTAGCTTTTCGGTTTGATTTTTTCTTCCAACGATTCGGTTAAAGTGTCAACTGATTCAATATGAATTGGTTTGCCTTGATAAGCCTTGAGAGCAAAAATTACTAACATCACTGTCGTTACAATTTGGAAAATCACGTTAGCTGCACTTGCCAACCCAAAAAAATTATCGGCAAAGCCTAAAATCGTCGTAATAATCAAAATTGCAAAATGCGCGGCAAGCCCTTGTGCGGCGTGAAAACGAACTTTTGTTTCGCTTTTCGGAACAAAAACAAGTTCAAGAATTCCGGCAATTAAACCGACAAAAAAAGGAATATACGGCACAGCTACCAAAATATTTTCAGGCAAACCGACACTAGCCACTTTGCGTTTTGAAGATTTATTCATATCAGCAAGATTCGCCGTTTTGAAATTTGCGGGAATATTTTGACCTGTGAATGGCGCATTATAAGCGTTAAAATTAGCCTCATCAAACCGCCGAGTTTGCTCTTCGGTTACACTCGGCGGCGGAAATTCAGCGGTCTTGTAACTGTTTTTTGGTAAAGCCGAAGTTTCAGTTTCCCGCGCCTTGGCAGGAAAATCAGGATCAAGCGGATTTGTATCGAATTTTTTCTTTGCCATTGTTTGAACCTTTCTACGATATTTTATCAAATTTTGTTCGACAAATTTAGTCGAAAAGTTTCAGTTGTTCATCTGAACGATTTCGCCAATTTCTTATCCCGTAAAAAAGAAAAGGAATTAAAAGAAAACTGAACCCTAAACCAAACATAATTTGAGAAATGGAAACCATTAGATCATCTTCACAAGTCAGACAAGGCGTAGGATTGCTCAAATCAACTCCATCACACAAAAATCCTTTTATTCTATTGTCAAAAAGATAACAATTTTCAGGCATTATCCACTGTGAAACAGCAAGGCAAATGACAAACAAAATTACTGCAACAGACATTAAAATAAGTTTTTCTTTATTCTTATTAGTAAATTTTGCAGTATTATTGTCCATTAGTTTTCTTTCAAAAGATTAGGGCAGAAATAACTCTTGATTCAAATTTATTCAATGATTTTTACTTGCTTTTCCTCAGAATAATATCTGCAACGGTAATTGCGATTGCTGTGCAAAACATAGCTAATGCCAAAAAATACCACCAATTAAGGTCGGGCGAAGCAACAATCCCAATTCCCCAGAAAAGCCGCGCTGGTAATTGCTTTTCAAGCTCTTTATCATAAATTTTACTTGCCCACAGATAACAAGCAAATGCACTTGCATAAAAAGCAAGAGCAATTACGAAAAGTTTTGTTGAAGTCCTGATTTTCATTCCACAATTTTAATCCCAAGTTCCTTCAATTGCGAGTCGTCAACATCGCCCGGCGAATCCATCATCAAATCTTGCGCCGATGCGGTTTTCGGGAAAGCGACGACATCGCGGATGTTGTCGGTTTCTTGTAAAAGCATCGTCAAACGCTCGATTCCGGCGGCAAAACCACCGTGCGGCGGCGTTCCGTATTCAAGCGCGTCGAGGAAAAATCCAAACCTTTCTTGCGCTTTTTCGCGGGTTAAACCTTGCGCCTTGAATATTAA
Organism: Acidobacteriota bacterium; assembly: GCA_031418635.1. Taxonomy (GTDB): domain Bacteria; phylum Acidobacteriota; class Blastocatellia; order Pyrinomonadales; family Pyrinomonadaceae. The sequence continues at coordinate 919 of JANOXW010000582.1, read as the reverse complement.
ACTTTGAATGTCGCTTTGATGAACGCGAATCGAACCCGAACCAATCTCGTAACCGTTGATGACAATATCGTAAGCGCGAGCGCGGATTTCGCCAAGCAAATCCTTTTCGCCGTCTTCGATGGCGCGTTTAAACAGCGGAACATCTTCGTCCAAAAGCGACGTGAACGGATGATGCATCGGATCATAATTTCCCGTGTCTTCGTTGTATTCAAACATCGGAAACTCCGTAACCCAAAGCGGTTTGTAAACACCTTTCGGAATCAGATTTTCGCGCTTTGCAATTTCTTTGCGAAGTGCGCCAAGCGAAGCCGCAACGACTGATTTTTTGCCCGCCACGATCAAAACAACATCACCGCTTTCTGCTTCGGCAGTTTCGGCAAGTTGCGCGATTTTTTCTTCGCCTAAAACTTTCAAAAGCGAAGAAGTTGTTTCGTCGCCGACTTTCATCCAAGCCAATGCGCCTGCGCCGTAGCGTTTGACGAATTCCTGCAATTCATCTAAGTTTTTGCGCGAATAATCGGCTTTACCTTTCGCTACAATCGCTTTGATTTCGCCTTTGTTTTCAAGAACGGACGCAAACGGCGCAAAATCCGTGCCGCGCAAATTTTCAGACAAATCTATGAGTTCCATTCCGAAACGCAAATCAGGCTTGTCAACACCGAAACGGCGCATCGCTTCGGCGTAAGTCATTCGCGGAAATTTCGCGGAAAATTCGGGTTCGACCAAAGTGAAAACTTCACCGATTACACCTTCCAAAGTGCGGAAAATCATTTCTTCGTTAGCAAAACTCATCTCGATGTCGAGTTGCGTAAATTCCGGTTGACGGTCGGCGCGTAAATCTTCGTCGCGGAAACAACGCGCGATTTGATAATATTTATCAAGTCCGGCAATCATCGTGATCTGCTTTAAAATTTGCGGC
>JANOXW010000581.1:0-19566 GCA_031418635.1 Acidobacteriota bacterium | reverse complement strand
TTGGCATTTGTCTTTTTATAATCATATCTAATTTTCCGGCTGGCGTTAGCTTAACCGACGGATTGCATCTTGCCGGTTCGCTCGGAAAATTGACAACGATTGAAACGAGTTTCGATTTAACCGAAAAATATACGATTTGGTCAGGAACGATTGCCGCGCTTTTTCTTTTTCTTTCTTATTTCGGTTGTGATCAAAGTCAGGTTCAGAGATTTTTAACGGCAAAATCAGTTTCGCAAGGTCGGACTTCGCTTTTGATGTCGGCATTTCTGAAAATTCCGCTTCAGTTTATGATTTTGCTGATCGGTGTTTTGGTTTTTGTCTTTTATCAATTCCAAACGCCGCCGATGATTTTCAATCAAGTTCAGGCAGATAAAGCGATTGCGGCGAAAGACGCAGATTACAGCCAACTCGAAAGCGAATACAAACAAATTCACGCCAACCGCGAAAAAGCGGCTCTTGATTTTATAAGTGCGGAGAAAGGAAGCGATGCAACTTTAACGGAAATAGCAAAACAAAAATACATCGAAACCAATCAAGCCTTTAACGATTCGCGCAAAAAGGCGACCGAGTTTATCAAAACGACAAATAACGACAGCAATTTTAATGATGTAAATTACGTTTTCCCGATGTTCGTCATTCAAAATATGCCGATGGGCGTAATCGGTTTGATAATCGCGGCGATTTTTGCGGCGGCGATGTCTTCGATCTCGGCTGAATTAAATGCTTTGGCGACAGCTTCGACGATTGATTTTTACAAACGGCATTTCAAAAAAGACGGCACTGACGAGCAATATGTTTTCTTTGGCAGAATCGCCACATTCGTTTGGGGAATGTTTGCCTGTGTCGTGGCAATTTACGCAACAAATCTCGGCTCTTTAATTGAAGTCGTCAATAAATTCGGTTCATTTTTTTACGGTTCGCTGCTCGGCGTTTTTGTTTTGGCAATCGTCGTCAAACGGGCGCGTTCAAGAGGCGCGTTTTTCGGTCTTTTGTTCGGCATCGCTTCGGTTTGGATTGCCAGCAATTATACAAAAGTAGAATTCTTATGGTTCAACGTCATCGGTTGTTTAGTTACGGTGATTGCCGGATATTTAATTAGTTTGACAGTGAGCAAAGATTCAAAATGAAAACATTAAATTCAAAAATTATCATTTCGATATTGGTTTTATTATCCATTATCCATTATCCATTATCCGTCAAATCTCAGGTTCGTCCGATTTATGATAACGGCGCAATCGGTTTAGGGCAGATGTTAAAGCGACTTCAAACGACGGCAAGCGTAATGCACACCGGAGCGCATCCTGACGACGAAGATTCGGGATTGCTTGCTTATTTAGCGCGAAAAGAACAAGCGCGAACGGTTTATCTTTCGCTTAATCGCGGCGATGGCGGACAAAACGTCATCGGTGAAGAATTGTTTGAACCGCTTGGCGTGATTCGTTCGGAAGAACTTTTACAAGCAAGAAAATTGGACGGCGGCGAACAGATGTTCACGCGGGTAATGGATTACGGATTTTCCAAAACACGCGCCGAAGCCACACGAATTTGGGGCGAACAATTAACGCTGGGCGATATGGTCAGAGCAATCAGAATGTATCGTCCGATGGTAATTATTTCGCGTTTTTCGGGAACGCCGGCAGACGGACACGGGCAACATCAACTCGCCGGATATTTAACACCGATTGCCTTCAAAGCGGCGGCTGATCCGAAACAATTTCCCGAACATTTTCAAGAAGGTTTGAGACCTTGGCAAGCGAAAAAACTTTATGTGAGCCAAGGTTTTCGGGCAAGTGCGGATAATGTTCCGACATTGATAATTAACACGGGCGAATATAATTCACTCATCGGACGCTCGTTTTTTGAAATTGCGATGGAAGGTAGAAGTCAACATAAATCGCAGGAAATGGGACTTTTGGAACTTCGCGGAAAATTTACTTCGGGAATGCGGCTTTTGGAAAATTTTGGCAACAAGACCGCGAAAGAATCAAGCGTTTTTGATGGTTTGGACACTTCGATAAAAGGGATTGCTTCGTTGACCGATAACAGCGAAGAACCGTTTGCAAAAAAACTTGTGGAATTGCAGGAAACAGTTGAAACAGCTTTGAAAAGCTACGAACCTTTTGCTCCAAACAAACTTGTCCCGATTTTAGCAAAAGGTTATAAACAGGCGGTTGATGCGGAAATGTCAACGCAAAATCCCGATTCAAAGTTTTTGTTAAAGCAAAAAGAAGCCGAATTTATCAAAGCATTGCAACTTGCCAGCGGTGTCGTGGTTGACGCTTTGAGTGCTACGGATACGCTGGTTGCGGGAAATTCAACCAATGTCGCCGTGCGGGTTTTCGCGCCGGAAAATGCTGATGTAAAAATTACAAATGTCGCTTTGAAAGCTCCGAAAGGATGGGCAGCGGAAACTTCGCCCGAACCGATTCAACCGGAAAGCGGTTTTCGTCCGCGTCGTGAAGATGCCTTTAACGCTTCATTTTTCAATTTGACCGCGCCGGAAAACGCTAAACCTACCGAACCATATTGGCTGGAAAAACCACGAAATCCGAATTTTACATTTGATTGGTCAGCGGAAGATGCGGCGAAAAATATGCCGTTTCAATCTCAGCTTGTAATGGCGGAAGTCAAAATGGAAATCGGCGGACAAGAAATCACGGTTGAAAGAGAAGTTCAGTATCGTTACGCCGATGATATTCGTGGTGAACTGCGCCGTGATTTAAATGTCGTTCCGGCAGTAACGGTCGGACTCGAATCCGATCTTTTGATTGCGTCGGTTTCTTCAAAGGCTGAAAAACATCGGCTCGTAATGACCATAACGAATAATTCGCCGAAAGCAATCAAAGGTTCAGGGAAATTTGCGCTTCCGACAGGTTGGACACTTTCGCCGAATTCGGCGGAATTTTCGCTCGCGCAGAAAGGCGATAAAACGGCGTTGAGTTTTGAAGTTACAATTCCGGCAAACACAAAAGCCGACAGTTATAATTTGACCGCGACGGCAATGATTGAGGGAAAAAGTTACGATTTACAGATGCAGGAAATCGCGTATCCGCATATTCAAACGCATCGTTTATATTCAAAGGCGAATGTTAAAGCACAGGTTTTAGATTTAAAGGTTTCGCCCGTCAAAGTCGGTTACATAATGGGCAGTGGTGACAAAGTTTCGCAGGCGATTCAGCGTTTGGGTTTGAACGTAACAATGCTCGACGAAAAAGCACTTTCGACGGGAAATCTTAACCAATATGACACAATCGTCGTCGGCATTCGCGCCTCGCAGGTTCGTCCCGATTATGTGGCGAACAACGGCAGATTAAATGAATTTATGCAGAATGGTGGAACATTGATCGTGCAATATCAGCAACAAGAATTTGCACGTCAAAATCTGCCACCGTATCCGGCAAAAATGGATTCCAATATCAGAACGGTGGATGAAAACGCGCCGGTCACAATTCTTGCGCCAAATCATCCGGTATTCAATTTTCCTAACAAAATAACCAATACGGATTTCTTAAACTGGGTTCAGGAACGGAATCTTTATACATTAACTTCGTTTGATGAAACGAAATACACGCCTCTGCTCGAAACGCACGACGAGGGCGAAGCTGAAAGCAAAGGCGGAATGCTTTACGCCGAAGTCGGAAAAGGAAAATTTATTTATACATCGTATTCGTGGTTTCGCCAACTTCCGGCTGGAAATGACGGTGCATATCGCATCTTTGCGAATATGTTGAGTTTGCCGAAGGTAGCGGAAAAATAGCACGCGGATAAACACGGATGAAGCGGATTTAAGCGGATTTTTTTATAATTTTTATGGAAAATCTTTTACACTCGGAAATAACGGGAGAAATAATTTAGGCTTTTTATAAAGTTTATAATGCGCTTGGATTCGGATTTTTGGAAAAGGTTTATGAAAACGCGCTGGCTGCGGAACTTGAATCAAAAGGATTTTTGGTTGAAAAACAAAAGCCTATAAAGGTTTTTTACAATGGAAATAAGGTTGGCGAATATTACGCAGATTTGATTATTAACGATAAGATAAGGCAATAATATACTTGACTCAGTAGAGTCAAGAGAATATACTACAAATGGTAGCACGTTTTATAGTGTTGTTCGACATCTTGCTTATTCCATTCATTTGAAATCCAGCAAGAAAAAGTATTTGTGTATGCTTACTGCTTATTTAGATGAATCAGGACATTCTAAAGATACAAACTTTGTCGGTATCTCAGGTATAGTCGCGGCGATGGACAAGTGGGAGATATTTGAAGAAAAATGGCAAGCAGTTTTAACTGAATATGGTTTGGACTATTGCCATATGAGCGAATTCGCTCATTCAGTTGGTCAATTTGACGGATGGGATAAAGATGAAAGTAAAAGACGGCGTTTTTTGGCTCAAATAGTTAATATAATAGATGAAACAGAAGGTAAAATTTTTAGTTCCGTTGTTGATAATGTCGAATTCAAGAAGCGGGGAGAGTCTTTACAAATGGCGGTTGATCCATATTACTTGTGTTTTCAAGATTGCCTTAAAGCAATTGCAATTAACGGCACTTTTGAACCGCCAAATGAAAAAGTTGCTATGGTGTTTGAGTGTCAGACGGAATTTGCGGCTAAAGCCCTGAAATTGTGGCAGACAATGAAAAAACGAAAAGATGAAGTTTATCAGCGAATCGGCGCATTCAGTATGGATGACGGTGTAAGGTTATTGCCACTTCAAGCAGCAGATTTTATTGCTTACGAAACGACTAAATATTGTGAAAATTTAGTCAACAGACCGCAAGATAAAATGCGTTGGGGGATGCAACAGATTGTTAATATGAGCCTTAAACATCAGGGATTTGTTTGGCTAGATTTTTACGGACGTAGTAGATTACTTGAAGTTGCCATAGAATACAGTGAAGGTTATTTTTACACAAACTAGAGTGGTGATTGATATGACTAATTGGATTAACGATGAGGCACAAAAACACGCTGAATCAAAAGCACAAAAAGAACAGAGTGATTATTTGATTAACTTCTCGAATTATTGGGCAGGGTTAATCAATCAAATTAAAAGCGATGTCGAGCAAATCAACAATCAACCGATTTGGAAAGACGCGCTTGACGATAAGCCTATAACTGTAAAGCAGGTGGTCAGCGGTTATGAAATACTAAAATCTTCACTGCCTTCTGTCAGCGTCATAATAGATAATCAGGGTAAGACTATTAAAGTTCAAACCGCAACGATAAAAGATTCGATAAGTGAGTATCAAACTAAAATCGAAGACCTAAAAGTGGAGTCTGACGGCGGAAGGCTTTATCTGAAATGGTATGACAAACTCTTTATCATACCCGAAGATGCTTCGCGTTATATTTTGAGTCCGATTATAGAAGCATTGAAAAGATAGAATAGCCTAACCTTTCCGTTTTTTACCGCGTCTAGCAACTCGTTTGATAGCCACGCAGTTCATCATAAGTCAGACGGATGCGATGAAGCATAAACCAAGCGGTTTTTTGAGTAACACCGATAGCGCGATGGATTTCATAGCTAGAAATACCGTTCTTTGCATTAGTAATTAACCAAACGGCAACAAGCCATTTATCTAAACCGATTGGCGAATCTTCAAAGATTGTGCCGACTTTGACGCTGAATTGCTTTTTGCATTCTTTGTTTTTGCACTGCCAAACTTTACGGTTTTGCATAAACGTATTGTTATTGCTTCCGCATTTTGGACAAATAGCTTTGCCGTCTTTCCAACGGCGTAAAGCAATAAGATTGATGCAAGTTAAATCATCGGAAAAGTGTTTGATTGCTTCTTGCAAGGTATCGGGTAAGTTGTTATGTTCATTAACCATATAAAGATTATACTAAAGAAATGTTACTGAGTCAAGTATATTATTGCCTAAGATAATTATTGAAGTTAAGGCAGTTAATGCAATTGATAAAGCACACGAAGCACAACTTTTAAACTATCTGAAAGCTACCGAAATCGAAGTCGGATTGGTCTTGAACTTCGGTCAAAAAGCAGAATATCGCAGAAAAATTTACTCAAATCCGAAAAAAGATTTGCTGAAAAATTTATTAAATCCGTGAAAATCCGCTTCATCCGCGTTCATCCGTGTGCTATTAAACATTATGATCGAAGAAAAATTTCCGGCGCGAATTTATAAGGAAAATGTTTTGGCGGATTGTTTTGAAGATGCCAAACATTATTTTTTGCAAGCGTATTTAGACGTGGATTTTGCTCACGCTGTGATGCTCGGCGAGCAGAAAATAATTACAAATGATGAACTTAAAACTTTGCTCAAAGCGTTGCGAGATTTAGATTTAGATTCCATAAATCGCGCCGAATATGACGGCAGTTTTGAAGATTTATTTTTCTATCTGCAAAGAGAAATTACTGAAAAAGCGGGCGATGAAGACACGGCAGGAAAACTTCATACGGCGCGAAGCAGAAACGATATTGACGTAACGATTTATCGTCTTTATCTGCGAAAAGCAACGCTCAAACTTCTTGGTTCGGCGATGGATTTGCGAAAGGTTTTCCTCGATTTAGCCGCTGAACATCACGAAACTTTAATTCCGGCATATACGCACACACAACCCGCACAACCTTCGACATTGGCACATTATTTATTGGCGATGGCGGAAAATTTGGGGCGCGACATTAAGCGACTTCAACGTGCGTTCGATAATATGAACTATTGTCCGCTTGGTTCGGGTGCGATTACGACGACTGGATTTCCGATTGACAGACATCGTGTTGCCGAACTTTTGGGTTTTTACGCGCCGACCGTAAACTCTTACGCCTCAATCGCTTCGGTTGATTACTTTACCGAAACTTTGGGCGCAACCGCTGCGCTTTTGGTCAATATCGGAAAATTCGCACAGGAATTTCTCTTGATGGCAATGAAGGAATTTGATGTAATTCGCTTGCCGGACGGTTACGTTCAAGGTTCTTCAATTATGCCGCAAAAACGAAATCCCGTCGCGTTAGAACATATTCGCGCCATCGGCAGCAAAGCACTCGGTCAAACTCTCGGAGTTTTTACGAGTATTCACAACACGCCGTTCGGCGATATAAACGATGTCGAAGACGATTTGCAGCCACTGATTTACAGCGCAATTCGTGATGCAACCCGCGCCGTCGCATTGTTTGCCGGAACTCTGGAATCAGCGACTTTTAAACTAGAAACTCTCAAAAAACGCGCCGGAGAAAATTTTATTACGGTAACGGAACTTGCCGATACGATTGTCCGCCGCGAAAATTTGTCTTTCCGAATCGCCCATAAAATCGTCGGAAATTGTGTCAAATCCGCAATTTCGCAAACGAGCGAAATCACGCACGAAATTTTGCAGACAGCGGCGCGTGAAGTTTTGGGTGGAGAAATTTCGCTTTCGGCAGAAGATTTACAAAAGACACTTTCGCCTGAAAACTTCGTAGCAATTCGGACAATTTACGGCGGAACTGCGCCGGAAGAAACGCGCCGTGCGTTAGCCGTCGAACGTGAATATGAATCGGTGGACGAAAGTTGGTTCACGGAAAAGAAAATTTTTCTCGCAAACGCTTCGACAAATTTAACTAAAATAGTTGATGAAATTATTGAAGTCGAATAAAATTCATCAGAATTTATCAGATAAAATGCTAATCACGAGGTAGAAAATATCTGCCGTAAATAATTAGCAATCAGCTACATCGGCAACAAAACTATTAGTTATTAGCTATTCGCTGTTAAAACGAAGTTTCCATTTAAACAACGAATAGCTAATAGTTAATAACTAATAGTTAGCACATCGCTTGCTACACATCGTTCGCATATAAAGTGAAGAAATAAATCGCAAATTGTTTTCCGTAATCGTTTTGAAAATTTGTATAATAATCAGATGAAATGGTTAAGCGGAATTTTGACGGTTGGAACTTTTACCGTGCTTTATGTTTTTGAAAAGCGGCGACCTTTGCGAAAACAAATCGAGCAAAAAGAACTCAGCACGGCGCGAAATTTGGCGATTGCGGCAACGGCTGGAATTGCTGTAAATCTGTTTGAAAAACCCGTAACTGACCAATTAACGCGATTTGTCGAAAAGCAAAATGTCGGATTGCTGAAAATTTTTCGTCTGCCAAAGTTTTTAGAAACTGCTCTTGCCGTTATTTTGCTTGATTACACGCTTTATATTTGGCATGTCTTAACGCATAAATCGTCGTTTTTGTGGCGATTTCACCAAATCCATCACGCCGATTTAGATTTGACGGCTTCGACGGCGATTCGTTTCCACTTCGGCGAAATGACGATTTCGGTTCTCTGGCGGGCAGGACAAATTTTGCTCATTGGAGTTTCGCCCGAAGCATTAAAGACTTGGCAGAAATTATTATTTTTGAGCATTTTATTTCATCATTCAAACGTGCGGTTGCCGAAAGCATTTGAAAGCAAACTGCAAAAAATCATCGTTACACCAAGACTTCACGGCATCCATCATTCAATTGTCAAAACTGAAATGGATTCAAATTGGTCAAGCGGTCTGAGCATTTGGGATTTTCTGCACGGAACTTTCCGCAACGATATATCGCAATCTGAAATTACCATCGGCGTTGCCGAATTTGACGAAGTTGATAAAGTTGCGTTAGGCAAAATGCTGGCTGAACCATTTTCCTGATTTTTTTGTCTTGATAATTCCGAAAATTCGCCGAAACTTCCAAAATCGCCATCAAATCAAACCGCGAAACAATCTCCGCCAAAGGTAATGCGTCAGTGATAAGATTTGACTGAGGCACTACGGTCAGTTCAAAAATTAGATTGACAGCCGAAAACGGTTTTAGTAGCCTCAGAATATAGAGACTTTCAGCACAGGAATTTTACCGAATTTGAGTAACTTAAAAAAAATCGAACTTCCGCCACAAGGTTTAAAGACGCTGTTCGGCGTTCAAGACCAAAACATCAAATATCTCGAAACGCTTCTCGACATCAGCATCGGCGCACGCGGCAACGAACTGCTGATTGACGGCGACACAAAAGACATCGAAACTGTCGAGCAGATTTTGAGCGATTTTGTCGAACTTTTTGAACAAGGCAACACTTTTGCCGACAAAGAGTTGCGCGACGCTTTCAAACAAATTGCCGAAGACCGCACCTATTCTCTCAAATCACATTTTACCAATGCGCGTTTTAATCCATCGGGCAAAAAACAAGTCGCGCCGAAATCCGTCAATCAACGCAAATATATCGAGGCGATTCAAAGCAATGATTTGACTTTCGGCATAGGTCCAGCTGGCACAGGTAAAAGTTTTTTGGCGGTTGCCTTGGCTGTGCAGGCACTTTTCAGCAAGCAAGTTTCGCGCATAATTTTAACTCGTCCGGCAGTTGAAGCGGGCGAAAAACTCGGCTTTTTGCCCGGCGATTTGCAAGACAAAGTTGACCCTTATTTGCGTCCGCTTTACGATGCACTGTTTGATTTGGTGGATACGGAACGAGTTACGAAAATGCTCGAAAAGCGCATTATCGAAATCGCGCCATTAGCCTTCATGAGGGGTCGTACGCTTGCGGATGCTTTTATAATTTTGGATGAAGCGCAAAACACGACGGGCGAACAAATGAAAATGTTTCTGACGCGCATCGGATTTGGCTCAAAAGCGGTTGTTACGGGCGATATTACGCAGATTGATTTGCCGCGTGGACAAAAAAGCGGACTAAAAGAAGCCGAACGGATTTTGAGCAATCTCGAAGGTATTTCGTTTGTTCATTTTTCCGACAAAGATGTTGTCCGTCATAAACTCGTGCAGATGATTGTGAGGGCTTACGAAAGTCATAGCAACAACGAAGGCGAATAAATATGTTAATCTGTAAAGCGGGTTTATGAAAGCAATTTCTATTTTAGGTTCGACGGGTTCAATCGGCTGTAACACTTTAAAGGTTGTCGAGCATTTAAAAGACGATTTTCGCGTCGTCGCGCTTGCCGCTGGCGGAAACGTCGGCAAACTAGCCGAACAAATTAAACGATTTCAGCCCGAACTTGTTGCCGTCAAAGACGAAACTTGTGCTGAAAGTTTGCTTCGCCTTATTTCAGATTTCAAATTAAACATTCCAAAAATTTTAATCGGTGAAGCAGGTTTAATCGCTGTGGCAACGCACGACGAAGCGGAAACAGTTGTTTCGGCGACGGTTGGGGCGATTGGTTTTGTGCCGACACTTCGCGCTTTAGAAGCAGGCAAAAGAGTTGCGCTTGCTAACAAAGAAACGCTCGTCATCGCGGGCGAATTGATGACGAAAGCGGCGCGGGAAAATAAAGCGGAAATTTTGCCGGTTGATTCCGAACATAACGCGCTTCATCAATGTTTGCGCGGTGAAAAATATTCAGAAGTCAAACGCTTGATTTTGACTGCAAGCGGCGGACCTTTTCGCACAAAATCTAAACAACAAATCGAAAACGCGACACGCGAGGAAGCCTTAAACCATCCGACGTGGAATATGGGCGACAAAATCACGATTGATTGCGCGACCTTGATGAATAAAGGCTTAGAGGTTATCGAAGCGCGTTGGTTGTTTAATTTTTCGGCTGATGAAATTGCGGTTGTTGTCCATCCGCAATCGGTTGTCCATTCGTTAGTTGAACTCGTTGACGGTTCAGTTATCGCACAACTCGGTGTAACCGATATGCGCCACGCCATTCAATACGCGCTGACTTTTCCGAAGCGACAAAAGAATTGTTTGCCGCCGCTGGATTTTGCCAAACTTTCGCAACTTACATTTGAAGAACCCAACTTAGAAAAATTTCCGTGTCTCGCTTTAGCTTACAAAGCGTTGCAAATCGGCGGCACGATGCCCGCGACTTTAAACGCCGCTAACGAAATCGCCGTCCAAGCATTTTTGGATAATAAAATTCGATTGAGCGATATTCCGAATATTATCGAAAGCGTAATGGACAAGCACGAATCAAAAACTGTTTCAAGTTTGGAAATTGTGCTTGAAACTGATGCTTTGGCGAGAAAACAGTCTATAATGTTGTTAGAAAAAAATGTTTCGGCAAGTGCAATTGAAAATTATGCAACCAACAATTGAAATAAATCAGCACAATCTATCTTGCTTCCGTAAAATAAAATTTGACGGATAAAGGCACGGGTTTTACACTTTAGTTTGCAACTTTGCGCGGCGGATTTGTTTCTAAATGCAAAGTAATTTTGAAAAGGAATTTATTAAATGTCAATAATTATAGTTATATTATCAGTCATATTCGTTCTCGGCATTGCCATTAACATCCACGAGTTTGGACATTTTGCCGTTGCCAAATTATTGGGAATGCGCGTTGAAGCGTATTCGTTTTTCGGCTTAGGTCCGCGAATTTGGGGCAAAAAAATCGGACATACCGATTATCGCATCAGCGCGATTCCGCTTGGAGCTTACGTCAAACTTTACGGCGATGAAGCAACGGGCGCGTTGGAAGGCGGCGAATCAAAGGGCGAAGTCGTTCCCGATTCGGAACTTTACGAACTGCGTCCGCGTTGGCAAAAGTTTTTGGTGATGGTCGGCGGACCGTTTATGAATATTATGCTGGCGTTGGCGATTCCGTTTGCGGGTGGTTTGATTTATGGCGTTCCTTCGCAACCTTCGCCGGTTGTCAACAGCGTCAAACCGGGCGGCGCGGCGGAACAAGCCGGAATCAAGGTTGGTGATAGAATCGTCGGTTTTGACGGTGTGGAAAACCCGAGTTGGGATCGTATCCGCAACGATTCGCTGATTGCGCCCGAAATGAATATTCCGCTGACGGTTGAGCGAAACGGACAGCGCAGTAATCTGACGATTAAGCCGACAAGAGAAGAAGTAAAAGGAAATTCGGTTGGTTCGCTCGATTTTGCGCCCGCTGAGCCGGTGATACTTGCTCCGCAACCCGATTCGCCGGCTTCGCAAGCCGGACTGCAACGAGGTGATAAAGCTATTTCCATTAACGGCGAAACGGTTGGCAGTGTTGATAATTTTAAAGAACTAATTCAGAAACACAAAGAAAACCCGATCAATTTAGTCGTTGTTCGCAACAATGAAACTAAGCAAATTACATTGCAAGCTAAAATCGGTGAAGACGGCAAAGCGTTGATTGGAACAGGTTTATCAAATCAAAGTTTAGACCGGGAAAAAGCCTCGATTTCGCAAGCCGCCGCTTTTGCAGTTAATACGAATCTTGAAATTATTCGTCTGACAGGCAGAGTTTTCGGTCAACTTTTTGCCGGTGAGCGTTCCGTCAAAGATGCGGGCGTTGCCGGTCCAATCGGGATTGTGCAGATAATTTCCCAAGTCGTCAGCGACCAAGGCTTTATCGGACTTGTCTCAATTTTGGCGTTGATTAGCTTAAATTTGGGCGTTTTCAATCTTCTGCCGATTCCGATGCTTGACGGTGGACAAATTGCGGTTTTAGCCATCGAAGGCTTTCTCGCGCTGTTCGGTTTGACGCTTTCAATGGCAATTAAAGAGAAAATCCAACTTGCCGGTTTAGCCATTATTTTATTGCTAATGGTGACGGTTATTTTCTTTGATGTTTCGCGTCTGTTCGGGAAGTAAAATAGTTTTCAGAGTTGACAGGAAGTTAGCAGATAGTTGAAGAGATAAAATATAGTTTAACTCCTAACTCTGTCAACTCTGAAAACTTTCTGTCAACTTTTAAAAAGAGATGAGAAGAAAAACGAAAGCGGTGATGGTTGGAAACGTGCAAATTGGTGGTGACGCACCGATTGCTGTGCAATCAATGACGAAAACCGACACGACTGATGTTGACGGGACAATCAAACAAATCGAAGAAATGGTGGCGGCAGGTTGCGAAATTGTCCGCATCGCCGTTCCTGACAAAGACGCGGCAATCGCGCTCAAAGAAATCCGCAAACGCACGAAAGTTCCGATAGTCGCGGATATTCATTTTCATTATAAATTAGCTTTGATGGCTCTTGATGCCGGCATTGACAAACTTCGGCTTAATCCGGGCAATATTGGTTCGATTGATAGAATAAGAGAAGTTGTCCGTGCCACTGAAGCGCGGAAAATTCCAATCAGAATCGGTGTCAATGGCGGTTCGCTCGAAAAAGATTTACTACGAAAATACGGCACGGCAACGCCCGAAGCAATTGTTGAATCGGGAATGCGTCATATTCGTATTTTGGAAGATTTGGGTTTTTCAGACATCATAATTTCGCTCAAAGCGTCCGATGTGCAACGCACAGTGGCAGCTTATCGTTTGATGTCAACCAAGGTTGATTATCCGTTTCATCTCGGCGTAACCGAAGCCGGAACGGCGTTTGGCGGGACGATAAAATCGGCGATGGGTTTAGGGATTTTGCTGTTTGACGGCATCGGCGACACTTTGCGCGTTTCATTAGCGGCTGAACCGCACGAAGAAGTGCGCGTCGGTTGGGAAATTTTGAAAAGTTTGGAGTTGAGAAAACGCGGCGTAACAGTCGTCGCGTGTCCGACGTGCGGAAGATTGGATATTGATAATTTTGTCGAAATCGTTACGGAAGTTGAACGCAGATTGGCGCACGTCGAAGAACCGCTTCATCTTTCGATTATGGGTTGCGCCGTCAACGGTCCGGGCGAAGCACACGATTCGCAATTAGGAATAACTTTCGGGCGCAATGTCGGAATGATTTTCAAAGACGGCGTGCCGATGCGAAAAGTCGCGGGCGCAGATATTGTCGAAGAATTTGTCAAAGAAGTCGAAATTTTGCGAAAAGAAGGTTCAAATGCGAAACCTTTAGCTGAAGTAAAACCGCTCGTTCAAATTACTTGATTAAATCAAGAAGATTTGCCCGCGAAATGCGTGAAATACACGATCTTTTTTGCGTATTTCGTGTATTTCGCGGGTATTTTCTTGGATTTTTGTTAAATGAAAATCGTTGTGCGCGGAACAAATTGGGTGGGCGATGCGGTGATGACAATTCCCGCTTTGCGCGAACTTCGTCGCATTTTTCCTCACGCACAAATTACGCTTTACACGCTTAATTGGGCGAAAGGAGTTTTTCAAGACGTTGATTTTGTTGACGAAATTCTCGGCTTTGACTGCGAGAAATCTTCATTTAAAACAGTCCTTTCACAAGCGAAAGTTTGGCGCGAAGAAAAATTTGATTTAGCTGTCATTTTTCCAAATTCCTTTGAATCTGCACTTCTTACCAAACTCGGCAAAGTGCCGAAACGCTTTGGTTATGCCAAAGACGGCAGAAGTTTTTTGCTCACAAATGCGGTAAAAATTCCCGATTGGAAAAACCAACGACACGAGGTTTTTTATTATCTAAATCTAGTTGCCGAAGTTGAAAAAACATTTTTGGGAACATCAACAATTTTAGAAAATGAACCGCGTTTTGAACTAAATGTTTCAGAGAAACGAAAAGCCAAAGCGCGAGAATTTTTAACTCAAAACGGGGTTGATTTGTCAAAAAAACTTGTCGTGTTCTGCGCTGGTTCGGCAAATTCTCCTGCTAAACGATGGGAAACAGAAAGTTTTGCCAAACTCGGCGATAGACTAAAAAACGATTTAGATGTTGAAGTTGTGTTTGACGGAGCAAAAAACGAAGTGGAAATTTCGCAAACTGTTGCCGCCGCAATGCAAACAAAACCAATTGTTTTAACGGGCAAAACTTCTTTGGCAGAAGGAACGGCGATTCTGAGCTTGGCTAATTTGCTCGTTTCCAACGACACTGGTCCGGCGCATATCTCAGCCGCTTTAGGAACAAAAACACTGGTGATTTTCGGTCCGACAAATCCACTGACAACTCAGCCTTTGGGTTCGGAAATTATTCGTAAAGATGTTGAATGTTCGCCGTGTAATTTCCGCGAATGTCCGATTGACCATCGCTGTATGACGCGAATTTCGGCGGATGACGTTTTTGAAAAAGCCGCAGAACTTTTAGCGACAGATTGAAACGAACAAGGTTATCGAATAACTGTTCGTTATTCACTATCAATTATTCACTGTTTTCCCAAATAATTCTTTATTTTATAGCGAACAGCTGATAGTTAATAGCGAATAATTGTCAAAGCATTTTCGACATAAAACAGACATTCATTGATGACAAAGGACAAAAGACAAAAAGCCATCTTTCTTGACCGCGACGGAACGCTCTGCGAAGATGTCAATTATCTTTCACGACCCGAAGATTTGCGCCTTTTTTCGTTTAGCGCGGAAGCCGCCAAATTATTAAATGAAAATGGTTTTCTCGTAATTTTAATCACCAATCAATCGGGCATTTCTCGCGGATTTTTTGATGAAAAGACTTTGCACGAAATTCACGCTAAACTTCAAAACGAACTTGCCAAATCAGACGCAAAATTAGATGCAATTTATTTTTGTCCGCATAACTCTACCGACAATTGCGCTTGCCGCAAACCTAAGATAGGAATGATTGAAAGGGCGACAAGAGATTTTTCGCTTGATTTAGAAAGTAGTTGGATAATTGGCGACAAAGCGATTGATGTCGAAACAGGTTTTAATGCACAGTTGAAAACCGCGCTGGTTTTGACTGGTTATGGAAACACAGAAATTGAGAAATTAGAGAAAAAGCCTGATTTGATGGCGGAAAATTTGTTGCAAATCGTAAAAAGTTTGATTCTGCTGTAAAAAAAATACTGCTCTAGTTTTTCCCGATTGAAATAAATCCCGACCAATAAAACGGATGACGGCGATTTGATTTTTTCAATTGATTTCGCATTGCCGATTGCAAAGATTTGGCAATCGGATTATTCGGGGAAAGACGCATTTGACGATGAAATTCAACCATCAATTCGGTTGTGCCGAGCGAATTAACTTTCCACTGACTTGCCACAATGCGCGGAACTCCGGCGACAAAAAACGCCCACGATAGCCCGACAATTCCTTCGCCAATACTTGCATCGCCGCGTCCTGATTCACACGCTGACAACACGGCTAAATCCGCATTGAGATTCATATCCAACAGTTCCCACGCTTCGAGCAAACCATCTTCTTTTGATTCGGCGGATGATGATAAAATAAGTGCCGAATACATCGGATTCTGATTGTTCAAAAAGCCGTGAGTCGCAAAATGCAGAATATCGAAACTTTTTGCGTTCTGCTTGAAAATCGCTTCGGTTGCCAATTTATTTTTGTAAATTGTGCTTTGGTTTGCGCCGTAAATTTTGCTCAAAAAGTCAACTTCTTTTTCGGCTGATGGCAAATTCTCAAACTTATTGCCGCGCACTTTTTCAAGTTTCGAGATTGCCACCACACTAAGCGTAGGATTGCCGAAAGCAAGCAGTTTTGGATTCTTTGACAGATGGCTTTGGCTTTTCTGCATTTCGCGCAAAACGGTCAGCGAAGGCGCGTAAGAAATCGCAAAATCTTCAATCAAAAAGCGATTTTCCGACGGCAACAAGGCTTGAAACGGAATGTTCCAAAGAAACGAATCGGGAATGATGACCAGCGCACGTTTGCCTTTCAATTGCTCACGCGCCGCAGCAAGTAGCACATCGTAAATTTCGCGCCCTTTTGCTTTGTAATTCAAATTCAGTTGTTCATCGGAAACAACCGCCCGAAATTCATCCGTCTTTTTCTGGAAATCTTCCTTTTTGAGTTCAATCGGATAAATTTCCAAACGTAATTTGCCGTTTTCTTTAGTGATGACGTAAAGAAAAGTCTTCTCGTCCGTTACGGCAAATTCCAAAAACGCAGTCTGTTCATCGGGAAAAAGCGCGGAAATTTCCTCAAACGGAATCGGCGAAAATTCGCCACGCTGAATTTTCAATTCAGGCTTGGTCGCATACAACCGAAGCTGAAATTCTTCCAACGCAAACCGCGCTTGTCGGAGTTTATCTTCGAGTTCCGCAATCCGCGATTTATTTTGATATTCCTTCTGAGTTTCGTTTGTCAAAGCGCGATTCAAATCAAAAATGTCCTGCTTTAATTGCAACTCTTTGGCACGTTCTTCCGTGTTCATCGCTTTTGAAGTGTTTGTTTTGCCCGTCCGAATCACGTCCCAAAGAACTCTGCCTTTGAAAAATTCGCTCGCCGCGAGAGCTTTTTCTTTTTCGCTAATTTCGTTCAAAATCAGAATCATATTTTGATAAGCGAGAAAACGACTGTTGAGAAAACGGGTTTGTGAATATTCTTCGGATGAAATTTTTTCACGGAATTTTTCGATAATGGCAAACGCTTCTTCGGCAATTTTTCGAGCTTCGGCAAAATTGCCAAGTTTGCGATAGATTTCAAACTTTCGATAAAACGGATACGGGCTATTATCTCTTTGCGCTCCGAGTTTAATGGTTTGCTGATAACCTTTTTCCGCCCATTCGAGCGCGTCCGTGTATTTGCCTTGCTTAAAATAAAATTCCGCGAGAGCCGAATAAGCCTCAATCAAGGCATATTGAAAATTGAGTGCCTCAAGCCTTTCACGAGCCTTTTGCATATATTCAATCGCCTTGTCGTAATCGCCAAGTTTGGCGTATGCTCCACCGATGTTTCCAATCGCGTAAGCAACAATATGTGGCGTATTCGATTCTTCGGCAAGTTTTATAACTCGTTCAAAGAGCATAATTGATTTTTTCGGGTCGTCCGAAATATTGGCAAGATTGTTCAAAATTCTTGACATTCTCGCTTTATCGCCAATTTTTTCCGCGATTGCCAGACTTTTTTCGTAATAGTCCTTGCCAACAGCTACATTGCCTTGCAAAATCACCGTCAAACCCAACATCCGATAAACATCAGCCTGAAGCGGCAAATCATTTATTTTCTGAGCAATATCCAAACTATCGAACAAAACTTTAGTTGCTTCACGATATTCACCTTCGCCAAATTTGACCGAACCGCGCATCAATAAACTTTTGCCTAAACAAGTGTCATTTTTTAGATTTGTTGCCAGATTATTGGCAAAGTCGAGAATGCGATTGGCTTTCGGAAATTCGCCACGACTTTGGCGGTTGCGTCCTTCTTCAACCGCTGAATCACACAGCGCAACAGATTGCAAATCCTGATTGTTTGCAATCAGATTTTCGCGTTCCGTGTCCGTTTCAGCATTGGCGATTTGAAAGGCAAAGTCGTCTTCGCTTGGACGAATCTGCCAAATTTTCCACGTTTCGGATTCCTTAACAAATTGAAACGTCAGGTTTTGCGGTTTTCCCAAGATTTCGATTGAAACACGCAGACGATAAATTTCATCTTTGAAATTCGCATTGTGAAACTTGAGATTTTGCAAAGAAACGGTGTCGTTTTCGGCAAAAGTTTTAGCAGTTTGTTTGAGAAAATCGGCAAGATACGGCGAATCAGCTTTCCAAAATTGTTTGAGACTTGCTTCATCTTTTTTCTGAAACGCGAGGTAGAAATTATTGACGATTCCGCGCACGGCTTGTTCGTCAGCCGTTTGCGCGAAAATCGGGCAAGCCAAAAACAGCAGAACAACACAGACGCAAACAAGTTTCAGAGTTTTCATTTTGAGTTCACCTCACAGATTTTTCGGGGCAGTTTGATTTTAAGTTTTTCTGCAACAAAGTCAAGATTTTTCAACCACGAAGGAACACGAAGGTTTTTTCAAAAAAATAATTTTAATAAAACCGATTCATTTCTTAATTCTCAAACAAAAATTATTTTCTTTTTCTTGTTCTTCCTTCGTGTTTTCTTCGTGTCGCTTCGTGGTTAAATATTTTTATCATCGTTGCGCTTGCTCGACTTGACGTAGAAATTTTTTTGCATTTTCGGAATTCGGGTTTTGTCCCAAATACTTGCGAAACTCATTGGCGGCTTCGCGCAAAAGTCCGACTTCGGCAAATGCTTTGCCTTTTTCGAGCGCGTCTTTGGCTTGATTGATGCGACTTTCGTCTGCTTGACTCACAATGTAAAACTTTCCTTGTCCGATAAAATTGGTCGTTTTGCCGTCCATTGAAATTGATTTTCCCGAAACTTGCCATTGATAGATTTTGCCTTTTGGCAGATTTGGAACACGCCACGAATTTCCGCTGACCGCATCATTTTTGGCAAGGCGATTGTCGTTTTCGTCAAAAACGGCAACCTCAAAGGTTTGAATATTCGGAGTATTTTGCCACGTCAAAACCGGCGACGAATCACGAATGACTGTGCCGTTTGGCGAAATGACGACGATTTTTTGCGTCGGCGAATCGTCGCTTCCGAGAAGCGTTCCGACTTTTTCGATTTTCAAATCTTTCAAAAATTTCGGCAGCACGAGATTTGCCAATTCAGGTTCTTTGACAGGCACAATTACATTTTTATTTTCCGTGTTTGCCGAATTGTTTTTCGGCGCGACGGGAGTTTGATTTGCTTCAATCGCGGTTTCATTGATATTCGACTTGGTTTGATTGGTTTGCAAATCGCTCGAATTTGTTGCATTTTGCACGATTTCATTTGGAGATTTCGACATCAAAAGCCAAATCAAACCCGCGCCGACGATGAAAATAATCGTCGCAAAAGCCAACCAAATGGCTTTGCGATTCGGTTGCGAAAACCAATCCGTCAGATTCGTCCACCAACTTGCTTTTGATAATTCGCGGATCTCTTTTTCGCGCTCTAATTCCTGATGGAAATTGAGCAAATCACGCAAATCTTCGCGGCATTCGGCGCATACTTCGACGTGGCTTTCGACAATTTCTTTATCAACC
>JANOXW010000580.1:0-10915 GCA_031418635.1 Acidobacteriota bacterium | reverse complement strand
TCCAAATTTTCCAGCCGTGCGGCGGATTCGTCCGAATTTTCCGCCCGCAACATATTGGCGTAACCAGTGTCTTCAATCGCCGACATTACAACATCAGTAACGGGTTTTTCAGATTGCGAGGCTTCGCTGACTTTGGTTTGCAAACTCTCAATCAATTTCTTAAATGCTTTCAAAGCATCTTTAGCGCGTGGCGTTAAATTCAACGGATGCGCGTAGGTTGCGTCGGTAATAATCGCAATCGCTTCCCACAACGACACGCCTAAATCTTTGGCGCGAAACGCTAATTCATCCAAGGAAGTTTTGCCAAGTCCGCGCGTTGGCGTATTGATAACTCGTTGCAAGGCGATGTCGTCAAACGGATTAAGCGCAAGTTTCAAATATGCAATCGTATCCTTTACTTCAGCGCGTTCATAAAACGAAAATCCGCCGACAATGTTGTAATCAATCCGTTGTCGGCGCAACGCTTCTTCAAAAACACGCGATTGCGCGTTTGTGCGATAAAGTATGGCGATTTTGTCTTTTGGATTATGGCGCAAATGGTCATAAATTTTGGCGGCAACAAACTGACCTTCGTTGTCCGCGTCAAACGCCTGAAAATAAAAAATCTTTTCGCCGCCCTTGTTGTCCGTCCAGAGTTTTTTCTTTTTGCGTTGCGTATTGTTTTGAATAACTGCATCGGCGATGTCGAGAATCGTCTGCGTCGAGCGATAATTTTGTTCAAGCGCAATGGTTTTGGCTTTCGGATAATGTTCTTCAAATTCCAAAATGTTGCGAATATCTGCTTCGCGGAATTTATAAATGGACTGATCGGGATCGCCAACCACGCAGATGTTCTGCTGTTTCTCGGTCAGATATTTTATCAAAGCGAGTTGCAAAGGATTTGTGTCCTGATATTCGTCAACCAAAATATATTTGAATCTGTTGTTATATTTTTCGCGGACTTCGGGACTTGAACGCAAAAGTATAACGGTTTTTATCAGCAAATCGTCAAAATCGAGCGCGTTGGAGTTGTTCAAGCGTTCTTCATAAAGTTTGAAAACCCGCGCAATCGCAGCACGTTTTTCGTCGGTGTATTCGACTTTAGAGGCATATATCTCGAAATCTTCACCGCGATTTTTCGACGAACTTATCGCGTTTTTGACAAGGCGCGGCGCAAGCTGTTTGTCGTCTAATCCGATGTCTTTGATGCAAGCCTTTATAACTTTCAGCGAATCATCAGTATCGTAAATCGTGAAAGATTTTTTATAACCTTCGCTCAATTGCTCAATGTCTTGGCGCAAAATCCGCACACAAAGACTGTGAAAAGTAGAAATCAACGGCGCAGATTGCAATTTCTGACCTTGAATAAGCGTTTCCACGCGCTCACGCATTTCGCCCGCCGCTTTGTTAGTAAAAGTAACGGCTAAAATGTTATACGGCGGCACATTTCTCTCGGCAATCAGATATGCAATCCGAACTGTAATGACACGAGTTTTGCCCGAACCCGCACCGGCGAGAACTAATAATGCGCCTTCGGTTTCTTGAACGGCTTTCAACTGTTGCGGATTTAGCGATTGTAAAATTTCCATAATTAATGTGTGAAGTTTAATGTTAAATTTTTAATCTGTAAGCGTCAAAGTTTAGAAGTTTTTGTAATGCAGAAACCCGCACGAAGTAAGGGTGTGAAGCGTTCTACGCCCTTACTTCGTGCGGGTTTCTGCATTCGCGGTTCATTTAATCAATTCCTGAATTTCCTTAAACTTTTCGTGTCGTGCGTCCTTCATCAATTCAAAAAGTGCCATTTCAACCGACGACGGAACAACGCCGTTCATCTGCATTTTGTTTAGCGCGGTTTGTTTGTCGTTAGAAAAGCGCGAACTGACGCAATCGGTTAAAAGGTGGACATCAAAGCCTTCGTTTAGTAAATCGTGCGCGGTTTGATTAATGCAGACGTGCGTTTCTAATCCGCACAGGACAATTTGAATTGCGCCTGTTTCGCGCAGTGTGTCCATAAACGCGCTTGCGCCGCACGAACTAAAAGCCGTTTTTTCAATAAATTCAAAATCTGGCGGCAGACTGAAAAGGATTTCTTCCGCTGTCCTGCCTAAACCTTTCGGGTATTGTTCGGTTACGATAATCGGTAGATTTAAAATCTGAAAACCGCGCACGACAATCGAAGTGCGCGAAGCGATTTCGGCAAAATCGTTTATCGGAAAGCGAAATGCTTCCTGTAAATCAACCACGACTAATGCGGTTTTATCTTTATCTAAAACTTTTGGATGCGACATTTTAATTTTGGATTTTGGATTTTGGATTTTGGATTGATGCCTTTTTCTCTTCACGCTTTTTTCGGTCATTCATTTCTTTTTTGTATGTTTTGAAGAAAAAAAAGACGGCGACACCGCTAATGACAAGAATTAAAATCATCATCGCGGTGATAAAATAGATTTCGGCAAGCGCAGAGTTTGACATAGCTTTAAGTTTAGCTTACTTGTCAGACGCTAGGCAATTTCAAAGTAAAAAGTAAAAATTTTGGATATTTGAAAATTGTTCAAAGGCAATGGATAATTAACTGAATCAATTACACGAAAACTTATAAGGAAGGTAAAATGACAGAAACAAACCCGACGACAATCGAATCCATTTTGAACGAAGAGCGAATTTTTCCGCCGCCTGAAGAATTTTCCGCCAACGCGCACATTAAGAGTTTTGCCGAATACGAACAAATGTATGAAGCCGCTGCTGCAAATCCTGAAGAATTTTGGGCAAGCGCAGCGGAATCGCTGCATTGGTTTCGGAAATGGGACACGATTTTGGAGTGGAATGAACCGCACGCGAAATGGTTTGACGGCGGGAAGATAAATATTTCCTACAATTGTCTTGACCGGCATCTCGAAGGTTGGCGCAAGAACAAAGCCGCGATTATTTGGGAAGGCGAACCGGGCGAAATCCGCACAATTACTTACGGACAGCTTCATTCGGAAGTCTGCAAATTTGCTAATGTGCTAAAAAAACTCGGCATCAAAAGCGGTGATCGGGTTGCGCTTTATATGCCGCTTGTGCCTGAACTTGCGATTGCGATGCTTGCCTGTGCGCGAATCGGCGCGATTCATTCGGTAATTTTCGGCGGATTTTCGGCGGACGCGATAAAAGACAGAGTCAATGACGGCGAATGTAAATTGATCGTTACGGCTGACGGTGGTTTTCGTCGCGGAAGTGAAATTCGCTTGAAAGATACGGTTGATGAAGCCATCGAAAACTGTCCGACGGTTGAAAATGTCGTGGTTTTCAAACGCACGGGTTCAAAAGTGAAAATGGAAGCCGGACGCGACCATTGGTGGCACGAGCTTATGCAAACCGTCAACTCAAATTGTCCGGCGGAAGAATTGGATTCGGAGCATCCGCTTTTTATCCTTTACACATCCGGCACGACCGGCAAACCGAAAGGCATTTTGCACACAACTGGCGGTTATTTGACACAAACGACATTGACTGCCAAATGGGTTTTTGATTTGAAGGAAGAAGACGTTTATTGGTGTACCGCCGACATTGGTTGGATAACCGGACATAGTTACGTTGTTTATGGAATGTTGTCGAATGGTGCAACTGTTTTGATGTATGAAGGTGCGCCGAATTATCCCGATTTTGATAGATTTTGGGACATTATCGAACGCCACAAAGTCAATATTTTTTACACCGCGCCGACGGCGATTCGCGCTTTTATCAAATGGGGCGAACAATATCCTTTGAAACACGATTTATCTTCGCTCAGACTTTTGGGAACAGTCGGCGAACCGATAAATCCCGAAGCGTGGATGTGGTATCACAAAATTATCGGCAAGGAAAGATGTCCGATTATTGATACTTGGTGGCAAACGGAAACCGGCGCGATTATGATTTCACCGTTTCCGGGCGCAACGCCGACCGTTCCCGGCACGGCGACGCGACCTTTTCCGGGAATTTTGATGGACATTCAAACCAAAGAAGGCAAATCCGTCGGCACCAATGAAGGCGGGTATCTCGTCATTACACATCCGTTTCCTTCGATGTTGCGGACGATTTGGAACGACGATGAACGCTATCAAAAGCAGTATTGGTCGGAAATTCCGAATGTCTATTTTGCCGGCGACGGCGCACGGCGCGACAAGCGCGGCTATTTTTGGATAATGGGCAGAGTTGACGACGTGATAAATGTTTCGGGACATCGGCTTGGAACGGCGGAAGTCGAAAGCGCATTGGTGTCGCATCCGTCAGTCGCGGAAGCGGCAGTTGTCGGTCGTCCCGACGATTTGAAAGGTCAGGCAATCTCAGCGTTTGTTACTTTGGAAGGCGGACGCGAAGGAAATGCCGCGTTAAAAGAAGAATTACGTCAGCACGTTACCAAAGAAATCGGCGCGTTGGCAAAACCCGACGATATTCGTTTCACCGACACTTTACCAAAAACCCGCAGCGGCAAAATTATGCGAAGATTATTGCGCGAACTTGCCGCCGGAAACCAAATCGCCGGCGACACAACCACATTAGAAGACTTTTCTGTGTTGGAAAAACTTAGAAAAGACGAAGAGTAAATTTAGTGAAATTTTGCTTGCTTGTGGTTTTAAGTTAAAGTTTATCTGATGAAAAAAATAGACGAAATTTTGAATAAACTTGAAGATTGTTTATCGAACAATAAATACGAGTCTATCGAAACGGAATCAATTGAATTAAAAGATTTATCCGGTGGAGACGAATGGAAACAACTTTATATTGCTGCTTGTGCTTTCTTAAATACTGATGGCGGAATAATACTATGCGGAGTCAATGAAAATAATAGTAACACTAAATATAAACTTACAGGTTTTGACAGAAGAAATGAAAACAGACTTGAAGAGAAACTAAGAAAATCTTTCACAGATGAAAATGATGTTGAATTAGATTTGAGTAGCTATTTTAAATATGAATTTAGAAATTTGTTGGATAAAGAAGTTTGTGTGATTTATGTCGAAAAACTTCCTGAGGATGAAAAATTTGTTTTTTATAAGGATAAAAAAGAAAATGAAAAATTTGCTTATCGAAGGGTTGGAACCAAGAAACCTAAAATATTAAAAGACGGACAGGATGGGCTTATTGCCCGTAGACAGTTGAAGGTAGAATTAAGTTATGCACAAGAATTAACTTCAGTTCCAACTGCTTCAATCTCTGATTTGAATTTAGATAAGCTGGCTGAATTTATTTTCAGATACAACAGTGAAATGAATCTTCAAACTTACAGAAAAGATATTGAAGAAGCAAAATCTTTCATGACCAAAAGACAATTTATCCGAAATGATAACCCGACTTATTTGGGAATGTTGGTCTGCGGCGACAATTTATTTGAAACCATCGGCAACCGAGCGGATGTTTCGTGTTTTGTTGATTCAATTGTTGATATTGCCGATAACAAGAAAAATCTCAGAGATAATATTATTCCTTTAATGGATAATGCCGTCGGCTTTGTCTATAAAAATATTCAAATTGGAGTAAGCTATGAAAAAGGCGGTGCAAAACTTCCCGAATATCCCGAAAAACTAATCAGAGAAGTTATTAATAATTCCTTAGCTCATCGAGACTACACAATAGATCGGTTTGTTTCAATTGACATAAAACCAAATGTGAGTATTTCAGTCAGTAATCCGGGGAAATTTCGGCAGGAACAAATAATTTATTTTGGTGATGCACCTGAAAACATTAGAGTTCGCAGACTGATTCCAATCTCTAAACCTAAAAACCCAAGACTTGCCGACATTCTGAAATTTTATGATAAATACGAAGCAAAGACTAGAGGAATGTCTTCACTTATAAATTCGTGTTTAAATAACGAAATAGATGTTCCTTATTATGATTTTAAATACGAAGAAATTAGTTTAACTATTCCAAAAGGCAAAGTTTATGATGATGAAATAAAACTTTGGCTAGATAGTTTTTCAGAATTCATCTACGAAAAACTTAATAAGCATGAATTAACAGAAGAGGAAAAAATCGTTTTAGCTTTTATTTATAAATCAGAAAGACTTAATCGCCTTGAGCATTACACTATTTTATTTACGAAAGATCACAATCATCGCGGGGCAATTGCTCAATTAGAAGAAAAAGAATTAATTTATAAACATCCGAAAAGTACGCAAATCGATCCGATTTATTTAGTCAACAGGACACTTACAAAAACAGAATTCAGACAAGAATTAGTTGAGATTTTCGGTAATCATTACGACCTGCTATCAGACGATTACAAGCATGTTCTTGCCGCGATTTATTTACATAATCATTTTAGCAAAACTAAAACAGTAACGGCTAATTTGATTTCAAATTACATTTATCATAAAAAACATGGTGGTTTCATACTGAATGAAAGGGATTATCAGAATTATAAAAGGACGGTCAGAACAATAATTAACAAGCTCGAAGCAAGGGATTTTATTATGGATCTGAAAAAGAATAATCCACATAAAAATAAACCAGAGTATTTGATAAACGAGAAATTCGACTCACCACAGGCTACTTTTAAATATTAGTAGAAATATTGTTAGCAAAACAATCGAAATTCGATAAGGCAGAGAGTTTTCTTTGTTAATGCGGTGCGTGGTCTTCGGGAAAAGCGTTTGGGTCAGTTGCCGGTTCGGCAAGCAATTTTTCTTTATAACTTATAGGTAAAGAGCGCACTTTTTTATTCGCGTCGGTTACAAGATGCAGTGTTTCGCCTTCGGCAAGCAAAGTTTCATCGGACGGGCGATAAACTTCATAAATAAATCGCAAAGAACGACTGCGAATCTCTTCGACTTTGGTACGAATAATTAAAACATCCTCGTAAAAGGCGGGCGATTTGTAACGGCAGTAACTTTCGCCGACAACCATCAGCGCGTTGTCTTTTTCTTCCATTTCGAGATAGGAAAAACCGCGTGAACGGCAAAAATCGCTTCTGCCGAGTTCAAACCAAATTAAATAATTGGCGTGATGAACAATGCCCATTTTATCGGTTTCGGCATACCGGACACGGATTTCTGTTTCGTTCCATTCCATAAGCAGTTAGCGATTGGCAGTTGCAGTTAACGGTAATTTTTAATGCAGTTAAATTGTTTTACTGCAAAGTGCCGACTGCTTACCGCCAACTGAAAATATACTGGGAGACAGGGATTCGAACCCCGATAGCTAGATCCAGAAACTAGAGTCCTACCATTAGACGATCTCCCAACAAGTTCAAAATCTAATTTATGGATAGAAAACGAACTTGTCAAATCATTTAATCCAAAGCACGCCTTGCTTGCGCGTTAAATGACAGGCAAAATAAGAGTTTATGTCGGCAGATGGTAAAGACATTGTAAATAATCGCCACGCTTTTTTCGAGTATCATATTTTGGACAAGTATGAAGCGGGAATCGTTTTGCAAGGAACGGAAGTCAAAAGCGTGATGATCGGGCGGATTCAACTCAAGGAATCTTACGTCGCGGTCAAAGAAGGTGAAGTTTGGTTGTTTAATACGCATATTTCACCGTATTCACACGGCAATAAAAATAATCACGAACCCCTTCGGACGCGCAAATTACTGCTTCATCGCAAGGAAATCGAAAAACTCGAAAAAGAAACCACAATCAAAGGAATGACGTTGGTTGTTACGCGGGTTTATTGGAAAAACGGGCGGATAAAATTTGAAATCGGTGTGGCAAAAGGCAAAAAACTCTACGACAAACGCGAAACTATCAAGGACCGCACCGTTGAAAGAGAAACACGCGCTCAAATGAAGGAAAGGTAAATTGAAAAATAAGTAAAGTTAAGTTATAGTCAAAAAAGTTTTTACGGGAAACAAAAATAAATAAAATTTAGAGGTAAAGAATGAAATCTCTGGCGATTACAGATAATTTTCAAGAAGCAAATGTTGATGCGTTAGCGGTTGCGGTGTTCAAAGGCGAAAAAGCGTCAAGCGACGGCTTGAAAGATTTGGACAAACTGACGGGCGGACAAATTGCTTCGGTTATCAAAACGGAAGAATTTAAGGGTGAAACGGGCGATACGGCATATTTGCTGTTTGAACAGAAGGGAAAAGGAAAGGCGAATCGGCTTTTATTAGTTGGAGTTGGCGACAAATCTGATTACAAAGCATCCGATGTGGCAAAACTTTCGGGAACGGCGACGCGCGATTTGCGGAAACGCAATATCAAAAGTTTTGCACTGTTGCCGCGGTTTGACGGGGACGTGGTTGAAGCGGCAACTTGCGCGATGCAAGGCGTGGTTACCAGCCAATTTGAACTCGACAAATACAAAACCAAAGACAAAAACGACAAATCGGTTGATAATTTTGTTCTCTGCGTCGAAGGCGCAAATGTCAAAGATGTCAAAAACGGTTTAGAACGCGGTGAAATTATCGGCGATTCGATGAATTTTGCACGCGATTTAGCAAATGAGCCGGCGAATATTCTGCCGCCAGCCGAAATGGCAAAACGCGCTCAAGCGATGGCAAAGGAAGTCGGGCTGAAATGCGAAATTCTCGACGAAGCCAAAATGATCAAACTCGGAATGGGTTCGTTGATGAGTGTCTCATTTGGTTCGGAGCAACCGGCAAAACTGATTGTTTTGAAATACGAACCGAAAAAATCAACCGGCAAAAAAGGCGAATTGCTGGCACTTGTCGGCAAAGGAATCACGTTTGACACGGGCGGAATTTCCATCAAACCGGCTGAACACATGGACGCGATGAAATATGATATGTCGGGTGGCGCAACTGTCATTGCAACAATGCGGGCAATCGCAATGCTCAAACCGTCGGTGCCGGTTTTGGGAATTGTCGCGGCGGTGGAAAATATGCCGGACGGCAAAGCCTCGCGCCCGTCAGACGTTGTAACAGCAATGACCGGTAAAACAATTGAGATATTAAATACCGATGCCGAAGGTCGTCTTGTCTTGGCTGATGCCGTAGCTTACGCCGAAAAACAGGGTGCAACAACA
The DNA here is from genome assembly GCA_031418635.1 of Acidobacteriota bacterium. Classification (GTDB taxonomy): domain Bacteria; phylum Acidobacteriota; class Blastocatellia; order Pyrinomonadales; family Pyrinomonadaceae. Next base: position 1,981 of record JANOXW010000580.1, on the reverse strand, counting down.
ATCATTGATATGGCGACTTTGACCGGCGCGGTGATTATTGCGCTCGGCGATTTAAACACCGGAATTATGGGCAACGACCAAGGTTTAGTTGATGAAATAATTGCTTGTGGCAAAGAAGTCGGCGAAAACTTCTGGCAGCTTCCCGTCGGCAAAGATTACAGCAAAGGAATCAAATCCGACATTGCCGACATCAAAAATATCGGACCGGCGCGGAAAGCGGGAACGATTATGGGCGCGGTATTTATTCAAGAATTTATTGATAAAGCAAAATGGGCGCATCTTGATATTGCCGGAACAGCGTGGGCTGATGATACAAAAGCCCATCAATCAAAAGGTCCGACGGCGGTGGCAGTTCGCACTCTGCTCAAATTTGTTGAGAAATCGCAGTAGGAAAAAATTCAAAAATGTTTTATATTTGGCTGGTAAATCTTTTTTATCAGCCATTTTTGTTACGAAAACATTGACAGCAAGCGACAAATTTTGTCTAATCCAATAAACCATTCCTGAACATTCGAGGTTATGAACCGAAACTTTTCTAATTTATGCGCGGTTTTGGTAATTTTAATTATTATCACGGCTTGCGTCTGCCGTTCAGAAAAAGATTTGGGGACGAATAAACCGGTTTCGTCGTCGAATAAGGCTGAAAATATTCCGCCTTTGATTGAAAATGAACCGGACAATGACAACAGTAAAAAGAAAGATGAAGGCGATTTTAAGGTTGAGCATATCGCGGTGAAAAACCCTCGTTATTTGGAGATTGACCGTCAAATTAAAGAAAAAAAGGATTTGGAAAAAGCGGCTAATCGTTTGAATCAGGCTTTGAGTTTGCCTAATGACATTACTCTGCGGACAAAGGATTGCGGCGAAATTAACGCATTTTACGACTCAAATGATCAATCTGTAACGGTTTGCTACGAATTGATGGAGCATTTTTACAAAGTGTTCAAAAGCAATGGTAATAATGACCAAAAGGCTTCTGATTATATGTTTGACGCGGTGCGGTTTGCGTTTCTGCACGAAATCGGACACGCTCTCATTGAAACTTATAATCTGCCGATAACGGGCAATGAAGAAGATGCGGCTGACCGCTGTTCGTCGTATATCAACTTAGAAGAATTGGGCGATGACGGAGTTCGCGCCGTGCTTGCCGCCGCCGATGCGTTTAGAATTGAATCGAAAGGGAATTCGCTGAAAACGAGAGATTTATCAGACGAACATCTATTGCAGGAACAAAGGTCATTCAACGCGCTTTGTATGACTTACGGTTCTGACTCAACCAAACATGCTTACATTGTCAGCGACGGTTATCTTCCAAAAACCCGTGCCGAGCGTTGTCCGAGCGAATATCAACGAACGGCAAAAAGTTGGAGCGAGCTGCTTGCTCCGTGGCGAAAAAGTTTGAAATAAACAAAAAAAGGAAATGAAAAATATGAAGAAAATGATTCAAAAAATGTATTTGGGTAACGAATCCAAAATCAATATGTTGTTTGTCTTGGGCATTTTTATACTTGTCGGTTTGGGATGTTCCAGTTTGAAGCCGAAAGAGGCTCCGATTGCAGACAAAACTCCAGCACCTGTAGAAAAACCATCAACGCCAAAACCGATAACTAAGAAAGCTGATGCCTCGAAAGGTGAAATTCCGAGAGATGACGAACTTCAAGATATGGTAAAAACGACACTTTTAGATTTTAACGATGCCGTTACAAGTGCCGATTTTACGACTTTTTACAGCAACATATCGAAACTTTGGCAACGGCAAACTTCGCCCGCAAAATTAGAAGATACTTTCAAAGTTTTTATTGACGGTAAAAATAATTTTAGCGCGATTCGTTCAAAAGATGCCGAGTTTTCATCAAATCCAAAAGTGGACGACAGCAAAGGTTTCAAAGAGTTGGTGCTTGAAGGTAAATATGACACTTCACCGCTTCCAACAAAATTTACCTTGAAATACACGCCCGAAAGTAAAAATTGGAAGCTGACC